>JBEKKD010000087.1:0-11646 GCA_050010895.1 Armatimonadota bacterium | reverse complement strand
ACCCCGCCTTCGCCAGCGTGTTCGTGATCGCCGACGTCAGCGTGGTCTTGCCGTGATCGACGTGCCCGATCGTGCCCACGTTCACATGCGGCTTCGTCCGCTCAAACTTCGCCTTGCCCATCTCGTGATAGCCCCTTGCTCTGGTGCGCCTTCACCGCGGCGCCGCTCAGAGAGTAGTCCGGATTGTGACCCGTATTCTACCCATTTAGGTGTCGGTGTCAAGCCGGCAGATCGAAAGCCGCGCCATCGCGGACGCGGCTGGAACCGACAGCGGCCCAAAAAAGCCGCAGGGCGGCCTCGCGGGCGCCCATGGCTGAGGTACGCCCGTGCCGCAACTCCCCCGCGTGCAGGCCCTACCCTGGTCCCTCTCCGTCCGCCTCGGGTGTGTAGGTCCACCCAACGCGCTGTCGAGCGCGAGTGAGCCGTAGATCAGCGTTGAGCGATGCGGCCAGTTCCGCGAACCTCCGGGCCTCTGATTCCGTCTGGCGAGCCAACTGGCGGGCCGCCATGGCGCGAGGGCAGTCCGGGCGGTGCCGAGCGATGGCAGCGCACCGATCCCTGCCTGGGCAGCGCGGCGCACTGGTCTTGCTCGCCGGCACAGTCGGCTCCGGCCGCGCGCGGCCGTCCGACGAGTTCCTGAGCAACTCGCACGATTCGCAGTCGGCGGCCGGTACCGCCTCCTGCTCCGGGTTGTTGTTCTGCCGCTCTTCCATTTGAGCCTGCGCTTGTGTCATCGCTTGCATCCTCCCAGCTTCCGCCATCGAGCAATACGAGCTTACCGATAAGGAAGTTTCAGGGCTGCGCGGCTCGCCGCGACTACCCTCTGGAAGGAACGTATTCTATGACGAGGGCCGCGGCCCGAAAGTTCCATGTTGCTCCACGTCGGCGCTCACCCGCGCTCCTGCGCTCTGGCAGCGGCCCAGCCCCGTGAGCCGCTCCGGGCGCCGTCGGCTTAGGCACCCGCCTCGGGGCGTTGTGCCGCGCGACGCGGCTATTTGTGTCGATGCTCGCCCCAGGCTCGCGACGAAGGATTGACTCGGCCGTGGATGACTAGTAGGCTCTCTCTGCCGCTTCCTGGTCCGAAGCGGCGCCCCCCGCGCACCATGACCGCGGCGCCACCGGCGGCAACTGCGTGCCAGCGCCCCAGTCCTGGTCGCCGGTGCCACGGCCATCAAGACCCCTTATTCCATATCCCAGGTATGGGAAGGAGAGAGACGTGACGAGGACGCGCCACAGCACTGTCGGCACGGACAGAACGTCCTCCAGGGGCGAGAAGCGCGCCTCTGCGCCGAAGAAGGCAGCGCCGCCGCTCACCGAAATCCGCCGGCAAGCGACGCAGCGCCTGCGCCAGATCGCGTGCTTACTGGCTATCGTTCGCGCTGAGTACGCTGTCGCCGCGGCCGACTGCCAGCGCCTGGAAGCGGCCCGGAACGGCGCAGATGTGCCCACGGCGGATGGCGAGGCGGTCGAGCAGCTCGCGGTTCGCTTCGCGGCGCTGAGGGAGAAGCTGAAGCAGATGGAGTCCGCACTGGCCGCCGCTCACGATCGCAATAGAGAGTTGCAGGCGCGAATCGCGCAGTTGGAGCGCGGTGAAAATCCGCGCTCTGCCCCCGCCGCAGAGACACGTGTTCGCGATCGCACCGCGGCGCCGAAGACGAACGCCGACGACCTTCTCCGCTTCATCGACGAACTGGCGGACATGCTGCCGGCGCCGGAGCGCGAATGAGCAGGCCGTCGTGAGCCCTGGGCTCACTTCTCGACGATGGTCTCCTCGACCGCGGTCCCGAAGTGCCGGCCGCCGCCAGCGAGGTGGACGAGCACCTCATCCCCCGGTTTCAATGTCGCCACCGAGAGCGCTTCGCCCCGAGGGCTGGTGAGCCGGATCGTCTCCGCGTTCTGCAAAATGACCGAGGCGCGCCGGCCATCCGCCTCCGCCTCCACGAGCATGAGCGGCCGCCGCTCGATCTTGTTTCGGCCGACGTAGGCGAGCGCGGTCTGACCATCGAAGCGCACCACCAGCACCTCGTCTCCCGCGCCCAGCTCCGCCAGGTACTTCGTCCTGCCCTCCGGCAGCAGCACGTAGGCGTGCACCGCGCCCGCGTTCACCCGGAACGGCCGCGCCGCAACATATGGGTTCTCCAGGCTCTCGGAGTGGACCAGGAAGAACGCCTGCCCGGTGTTCCCCACCAACATCCCTTCGCCCGGACTCATGCGGGTGCAGGTGTCGACGCAGGCGCGATCCCCCATGCCCAGCGGCCGCACTACCGTCACCTTCGCCGCCTTCAGGTCGAGCTTCGGCGAGAGCGCGTGGACGAGTTCCACCGTCTTGCGGATCTCCTCGGCTGAGCGCGTGTCGAGCACGACGCCGTCCACGCCTTTTTCCAGCACCTGGGTGGCCAACCGCGCCTGACCCGCTCCCGACACCTCCACCATCAGCCCGCCCCGCCGAGCCAACAGGTTTTCGAGCGGGATCACCGTCCAGTCAGTCGTGCGCAGCACCACGGTCTTATCCAGGTGCGTGCTCGCAGCCGCCTCCTCGTCGGCCTTGCCCCTGATCTCCATCCACACCACGTCCTTGCCGGGCTTCAGATCGCCGTCCGCGGCCACCGTGGGCAACGCGCCCAGCTCCTTCACCCGCGGCGAATCGCCGTCCGCGAGCACGACCGCGTCGGCCCCACTCTCCAGCGCGGCAATCGCCAGAGACTTGTCCCAGGGCTGGATTTTCACCCAGACGCGCTTCACCCGGATGCTGCCTTGAAGTGTTCAAGCTTCCGACCATCCAGGAACCGCTTCGCGTCTTGTGGTGGCGCCTTCTCGTGCACCATCATGCTGATGGCGCGCATGATGCCCTCGGGGTCGGCGTGCTGGAAGGCGTTGCGGCCGATCGACGCTCCTGCGCTTCCTGCCTTGAGCGCGCCCGCGACCATCTCCAGCAACTCTTCGTCCGTCTCCACCTTCTCGCCGCCCGCGATGACCACCGGAACCGGGCAGCCGGCGACCACCTGGCGGAACGTCTCCGGCGAGCCGGTGTAGTTGACCTTCACCACGTCCGCGCCCAGCTCCGCGCCGAGTCGCGCCGCGTGCTTCACGTACTTCACGTCGAATTCGCTCTCGATCTTCGGGCCGCGGGTGTAGATCATCGCGAAGAGCGGCATTCCCCAGGTCATACAGCTCTGAGAGGTGGCGCCGAAATCGCGTATCATATCCGCGTCTGTGGTCGCGCCGAGGTTCACGTGGATCGAAACCGCGTCCGCTCCCAGTTTGATCGCCTCTTCCACGGTGCATACCGGCACCTTGGTGTTTGGCTCTGGGCTGAGCGTGGTCCCGGCCGACAGATGCACGATCAGCCCGATGTCTCGCCCGCCGCGGCGGTGGCCGGCCTGCACCATGCCCTTGTGCATCAGGATCGCGTTCGCGCCGCCGTTCACTACCTTGGTGACCGTCTCGCGCATGTCCTCGAGGCCCTGTATGGGGCCGGCGGTGACGCCGTGATCCATGGGGACGATGATGGTACGGCCCGTCTCCCGGTTCATGATGCGTTCGAGTCGAATCTGCTTGCCGATCATGGGAAGCGCCTCTCTGCCCAGTATTGCCAATACTGCACAAACGGATTCGCCGAGGATAGCGCGGCGCCCTGCGGGACCGAGGATGTCGTAGCGATCACTCCGCGCGGATCAGCCGCACGCTCACGACGTCCGTGACTGCGCCGGCCAGCTCGACGTCGCACGTATAGAGGTCACACTCGCGCGCCTCCGCGAGAGCGACATAGGACGCGTCGTAGACCGTGAGCGAGCGCGCGAAAGACACCTCCCATGCCCGCGCGGCCAGGTCCTCGAAGCTGGCCAACTGCAGTTCCATACCCAGAAGCGTCTGGAGCGAGCGATTGCCTTCGGCTCGGCCAATGCGTCCCTGTACAACTGCCCGCCTGAGCCCATTCACGACCTCATACTGCCAGAGCGTAGGCGCAATCAGATCCAGCTCGCCCTGCATGTGACGCTCGAAAACGTCATTCGCCAGTGGACACCGTTCATCCGGCAGGACCCAGGACAGCGCGACGCTGGCGTCAACGACTGCTTCGGTCAACCCTCTCCTCCAGCTCGCGCCGACTCTCGCGCACCAGTTCCATCACGTCGACGTGCACGCCGCGCCGTCGGAACTCTTCCCGGAGCGCGAGGATAGCCTCAACCGCCTCCCGCCGACGCGCCAACTCCTCCGGCCCAGGTCTGGTCTGCCGCGCCGCGTCCTGCTCTCTCACCCGCCACTGCCGCCGGCCGACTCGCGAGGCGGGGAGAATGCCCGCCCTGATCCATCGGCGCACGGTCTGAGGGTTCACTTTCAGTCGTTCGGCCACTTCACGGACGGTCAGGAGGTCGGTTGCCATATGATCCTCTTCTGAACGCAGTATACCACAAAGTATCACTAAGTGGGATAACGTACCGTTAGATCACATTGTGCCGAGATGAGTTGTATCGTTCCAGCGCGCCACCCGGAAACCTCGCTTCTCGCCCTCCAGTTCCCATACACCGGCATGGCTGAGGCCCAGGTTCTGCCCAATCGTGGGATGCAGGTCCGGGCAGAGGGTCCACATGACGACGCTGTTCACCACCGCGTGAGCGACGATTGCGATGGCGCGATGTGCGGGCGCGGCTACCAGTTCGTGGACGAATGGTTCGACGCGGTGCATCACACCGCTCAGGCTCTCACCGCCCGGGCAGCATGCCGACAGGTCGCCGTTGGACCAGCAGCCTGCCACTTCCACCCACCGTTCCCGCTCGCGCGGCCCCCATGGCGCGAGCAGCCCGAGGTCTATCTCGACCAGCGCCGGATCTTGCTGCACGGGCAGTCCCAGCGCCCTGGCAAGCGGCTCCGCGGTCTCGACCGCGCGCGTCATGGTCGAAGAAATGATGGCGTCCAGCTTCTCGCGCGCGAGCGCCGCCACCAGACGCTCGGCCTGTGCGCGGCCGAGCGCGCTCAATGGCCGCTCCCAGTCAAGGCAGGCGTCGGAGAGTGGTTCGGGCTCGGCGTGGCGGACGAGGAAGAGGCGCATGGCACGATGTCCTGGCACTGTACTTCATCGGAGATCATCCAAAGCCTGCGCGAGACTTGACGACGCAGGTCCGCCTTTCTCTGCCGTCGAATGAGCCGGAGCATGGACGCAGCGCGCGCTACAGAACCCGTCAACCGGCTGGTCGGCTCCCGAACTCTCGCCAACCGCATCTACTGCGCGGATTCGCGCCGCCTCGACATGATCGAGGATGGCGTGGTGGACCTGGTGATCTGCTCGCCGCCCTACAACGTCGGGAAGAACTACAAGAACCACAACGACGCGCTGCCGCTGGAGGAGTACCTCGCGCTGCTTCGGGACGTGTGGGTGGAGTGCAAGCGGGTGATGCGGCCGGGGGCGCGGATATGCGTCAACGTGGCGGGGGTGGATCGCCAGCCGTATCTGCCGCTCCAGTCGTTCATCACGCTGCAACTGCGCGATCTCGGCTTTCTCATGCGCGGGCAAGTTATCTGGGACAAAGCGGCCTCATTGGGCGTTTCCACCGCCTGGGGAAGCTGGCAGAGGCCGAGCAACCCCACCCTGCGGGACGTTCACGAGTACATCATCGTCTTCTGCAAGGACCAGTTCCGGCTGGAGCAGGAGAAGGGCGAAACCGATCTCACGAGCGAGGAGTTCACGCAGCTCACCAAGAGCATCTGGACCTTCCCGACCGGCTCGGCGCGCAAAGTCGGGCACCCCGCGCCCTTCCCGGTCGAACTACCCGCCCGCCTGATCAGGCTCTACTCCTGGAAAGGCGCGCTCGTGCTCGACCCGTTCTGCGGCTCAGGGTCAACCTGCGTCGCCGCGAGCCAGCTCGAGCGGAACTGGATCGGCGTGGACATAGACCCGCACTATGTGGAGATCGCGGAGAAGCGGGTGGCGGAGGAGGGGGCGGCGCTTCCCTAGTCCGACGTCTCCATATGATACGACATCGACTGCACGGCGATGCGGCCGGGGCCGGTGAAGCGGTTCCAGAAGAGCTGGCCCGCGCTGGCGAAGAGGCCGGTGGAGACCTTCTGGAACTTGGTTTCCATCTGAACGGAGTGCTCCTTGTAGATCCATCCGCCCGGCTCGATGTCTATCTGGTCGCCCGGTGCAAGCGCCACCTCGAACACGTTCCCATAGCCGTGCAGCCATACCACGCCCTCGGCGCCGGAGCCGCATCGGAAGGTGTCGATGAAGAACCCGGTCCCGCCGAAGAGCACGTTGCTCACGCCTTTCACCCGCTTGAATCCGTATTCGACGGAATCGGTGGCGGCGAGGAATTGGTGCTCGCGGACGTCGATCGCCTGCCCCGGCCTGAGGTGAAGCGCGAACACATGTCCGACGCCATCGCGGCTGAGCCCGAGGTTGCCCGGTCCGTCCGCCATGGTGAGGAAGACGGGTATCCCGGCGATGATGCGCTTGAACGCGCCCTTGAGGGGCTTCAGGGCGACCTCCACCTTCGGCTCTTTCCAGAGCAGGATGTGGTTTTCGAAGTAGACGGGCATCGCGGAGAGTTCGAGGTGAAGTACGGGGACCAGCTCGCCTTCGACGTGGTAGGTGACTCCGCCGAAGGTCTCGTCTCGCACAGCACTCGGCATTTGTACTGGAATGGCCGCCATGTGCGTCCCTTCTGACAGCGAGGATGAGCAGCACGCGGATACTACAACGAAGTGCAGGCAGGCGCAATAGTGGTGGGCGCGGGTGGGGGCTGGCGCACACACAGCGCGCGCTGATCACACCGGATCGGAGGCCCCCTGCTCCTGCACCGCTCGCGTGGACCACAGCGACGCTACCAGGAGCAGGACTCCCGTCCACACGAACACCCAGCGAATGCCCACGAACGCGGCCAAACCGCCGCCGATGAGGGGGCCGACCGATGCTGCCAGCGATCGAGCGCTGGCAAGCACACCATACGCGCCCCCGTATCGCGAGCGAGGCATGGTGCGCGCCACCAATGCGGCGGTGGTGGGGTTGATGCCCGATCCCGGCGCGGTGGCGCAGATGCGCAGCGCGAAGAACTGCAGATACGTCTTGACGAAGTAATGCGGTATCAGCGCCAGACCGCAGAACGCGGTGGTGCCCACCAGCACCTTCTTCTGGCCGATTCGGTCGCCCAGCCGGCCGAAATAGGGCGCCGTGACCGTCTGGAGCGAACCCGTCACCAGCATTATCAGAGCGGCCAGCAGCGCCACTCGGTCGATCGGGATGCCGATGTACTGCACGAAGTAGGTGATCACGGGCCACATGGACGAGAAGCCGAAGAACACCACGAAGGCCATGACCCACAGCGCCTGAAGCTGCCGGTTGCCCACCAGAGGACGGAGATCCCGCGTCAGAGCGCCCAGGATGGAGGTCTTCTCGATGCGCTCGGGCTTGACGAAGTGCTCCGGCACCATGGTCCACACCGTCATCGCGCCGATGAAAGCGAACAGCCCCTGGAGGAGGAAGGTGGGCCGGGGCCCGAACGCGCTCGCGCATGCCTGCCCGACGACCGGCCCAATCAGGAAGCCCACCGTCATGGATGTCTGGAGCGTGCCCATCGACTCGCCCATCCGGTCCCGAGGCGCCTCCGAGGCCACGATGGCCTGGCCCGCGATCACGCCCGATCCAAGAATCCCGGCGCCAATGCCGAGAAGCACCAGCGTGATGGGCGTGTGCGCGAACGCCCACATCGCCCGCAGCAGAGAGGTGCAGACGACGCTGATGATGACGATGGGCTTGCGCCCGTGGCGATCAGCATACATCCCCCAGAGCGGCTGGGCCAGGAACATCGCCATCGACGGAAGCGCCATCATCACCCCGGTCCAGTACTCCGCCTGGTGGAACGTCAGCTTCAGGTCCTGCTGGAGGAAGACCGGAAGGAACGTCATGGCGAACGTCCCTTCGAGGAAGACGAAGAACATGGCCAGCCACATGGTGTAGAGGGTCCGCCGCCAGTGGCGCGGGTCGTGCTCATGCCCGGAGTGTGTTTCTGAAGGGGTGCTCATAGCGTTACTCAGTGAGATGGGTACTGGTTAGGTTCTGCTCCGCGCACGCGCCCGCCTGTCGGCGCAGGTCGAATCGACCACTGCGCCTCCCCCAAAAAAAGTCTTCCGGACACGTTGCGAAATGCGGAATCTGTGGTATTATATTACTGTACTACTACGCTAATACACTATTACAGGCTGACCTATGCTCAACTCCATCGATCCGAAGTCCGCGGTGCCAATCTACCTGCAGATCATCGGCCAGATACGCCGGCAGGTGGCTGCGGGGCTGCTGGCGCCAGGCGACCAGCTTCCTTCCGTCCGCGATCTCGCGTCGCAGTTGCTCATCAACCCCAACACCGCGGCGCGCGTCTATCGCGATCTCGAGCGCGACGGGCTGATCGAGACGCGACGCGGGCAGGGCACGTACATCTCGCCCACTGCGGCCGCGCTGGCGGAGCCGGAGCGAGCGCGCATCGTGAGCGAGCGCCTGAAGGAGACCATCGACGAGGCGCGGGGGTTGGGTCTCTCCGACGGCGCCATCCTCAATCTATGTCAGAAGACGCTTGCCACCCACAGGCCGGAGTGAAAGGACACATGATGAGCGCTGACGCGATCTCTATGGAACCCCAGAGTTGCGCGGTTGTCACGAGCGGTCTGACCAGGCGGTTCGGCCGGAAGCTCGCGCTGGATGGCGTCTCGGCGCGCGTTCCGGTCGGGTCCATCTACGGCCTGATGGGTCCGAACGGGGCGGGGAAGACGACGTTCATTCGATGCCTGCTGAACCTGATGAATCCGACCTCGGGATCGGGCACGGTGCTGGGCCACGACATCGTGCGCGATTCGGTGGCGGTGCGCCGGCAGGTCGGCCACGTCGCGGCGCTGCAGCCACTGTGGGACTGGATGACGGTGCGCGAGCTGGCCGGCTTCATGGCGGGCTGCTATCCCAGGTGGAACCAGGACGCGGTCAAGGCCGTGCTCGTCCCCGTCGGGATCGACCTGAACGACAAGATCCAAGACCTCTCCCGCGGGCAGCGCACGCTGGCGGCGCTGGCGGTGGCGATCGGGCACGAGCCGGATCTGCTGCTGCTCGACGAAGCGCTGACCGGCCTGGACCCGATCTCGCGGCGGGAGGTGCTGCGCAACGTGATCGACGTAATGCACGCGGAAAACCGGACCGTGCTCATCACCGGCCAGGACATCGCCGACATGGAGCGCATCTGCGACTACGTCGGCTTCCTCATCAAAGGAAAGCTGTTCTGGGAGTCTACGCTCGAAGATCTGAAGGCGCGGGTGAAGCGGGTTCGCGTGGAGCACTTCGACGGCCCGCAGCCGCAGGTACCGGCGAGCGCGCTGCGGGTGGAGCGCGCGCTCCGCGAGACCGAGTTCACGGTGGTAGATTTCACGCGGGATCTGGTCGCGTCGCTCGCAGCGCCTGGCAGGCGGGTGGAGATCATCGACCTCACCCTGGATGACATCTTCGTGGACCTTGCGCAGCCTCAGCTCGCCAACGCGGGACCGGCCGCCGACACTCCGGTGAAGGTGCCGGCATGAGAGCGATCATCGCGAAGGAGTTCCGACAGAGCCACCTGCTGGTGTGGCTGGGGTTCCTGCTCTCGGCCGTGCTCGCGGCGCTGTACTGGGCATGGAGCCGCAACTACGTCAAGAGCATTCAGGATCAGAGGGACCTGGACGGGTTCATGGCTCTTCTGCTGCTGCTCACGACGGGGGTGATGATCCTGGTTGCGGCCGCGGGGCTGTTCTCGTCCGAGACAGGTCGAGGAACGCTCGCGTTCCTGCTGGGGCTGCCGATCAGCAGGGGCCGCATCTGGCTGGCCAAGGCGATCGCGGGCCTCGGGATCGCTCTCTCGTCCGCGCTGCTGCTGGTGGTGCCGATTGCGATCGTGCTGCCGCAGGTGATGCGGGAAATCGACCTCCGGCCGTACCTCCTGGACATCGCGACGGGCGTGCTGCTGCTGTTCTCGATCGCGTTCTTCTGCACCACGGTCTTCCAGCGCGGAATCAGCGTGCTGCTGGTGACAGTCATCATCTTCGGTGCCGTCATGCTCCTGGCAGCAGTCTTCCTGAGCCTGAACGGGCCGATTCTGGGTTACGACGACCAACTGGACTTCACCCTGATAGCGCTCTTCCTGGTGCCGGGGTTCCTGCTGGCGTCGCTGTTCACGTTTTCACGCGGTGAGCTGCTGATGACGGGCCGGAAATGGCGGTTAGCGATCGGCAGCCTGCTGGTTCTCATCGCCGCCTCTCTGCTGATCGTGGCCGGCGCGACGCACTGGGTCTATCGGCATCAGCGCAACGGCGTTCGGGCGCTCAACTCCGAAACGATGCCGGCGCGGGGGGCAGCAGCGGCTCTCACCGCGCTGGGTTCGCCAGCGCCGTACACCAGGACACAAAGTGGGAGCTGGACACGGAGCGGGTGGGTGCGCTACCGGTCGCAGAACATGGTCGCGCTGGACCTCAAGACGGGCCGCGAGTTGATGGTCTTCGCGATGCGCGGGGGAGGCTGGCAGGCGAACCCAATGGTGTCGCCGGACGGCGGGTATCTCGCGGAGTTGGACCCCGGCTGGCGGTGGCTGAACTCGGACCGGATAGCCATCTGGGACCTCCGGACCCGGCGTCGCACCTATGTGGGCGCGCCCGCGGCGTCGAGGCACGCGATTCTGGGTGAAAAGTCCGAGATCAGATGGTCGCCGAGGGGCGACTGGCTAGCGATCCCGATCGTCGCCTACGGCGCCGTGCTGAAGGGCGCTGGCCCGAACGAGCGGATGTCCCCCCATCGGGAGCGGCGCAGTCTGCTGGTGATGCGGCCCGACGGCTCGCAGCAGATGGAGCTGAAGCTGTGGGAGGACCCGGAGGTTCTCGACCGCGCCAAGTGGCTGGCTGCCAGGCGGCAGTGGATTCTCCAGTGGGCATGGGCTCCAGAGGGCGGCTCGATATACACGCTGCGGGGGGATGGCGCTGTGTCCCGAGTTCGCATCCCCGGCGGCGAGGTCGAGAAGGTGTGGTCGGGTTCGATTCCCGGCGTCGCACTGCCAGAGGGCTGTCAGTGGGTGTTCTTCCGACTATCGGTGTCGCCGGATGGGCGCTGGATCGAGATAAGCGCGGGCGCGAGCGCGGTCTCTGGGAAAGCAGATACACAGCCCAAACCCGCCGTGTCGATGGTGATATCTGCCGAGGGGTCACGTGCCCTTGCCGTCGCCAACCGGGTGTTTGCGGAGGCGATCTGGTCATCCGACAGCAGCGTCCTCTATCTGGTGAATGCGGAGGGGGGCGACCTCGCCGCATACCGCTGGCGGGTGGGAGACGAGAAGGCGATGCTCGTTGCCGTGCCGCCCAAGACCCGCGCGATGCGGGCCGAGGCGATCGGCGATGGCAGGCTGCTGATCTGGGGCGATGGTCAGATCTACTTCATAGACGAGCAGGGCCGGTTCAGCACGCCGGGGAGCGAGCAGTTGCGGCTGCTGCCCAGATACAACGAGTTCGTCGGCATCGATAGCAGCGGTCGCCTGATCGTGCGGGGCTTCGCTGCCGGTCCCGGTTTGCTGAGTGCATACGACCTCTCGACGAACCAGCTCACTCCGATCTACCCCTGAGGCGCGACCATGAGATCACTGATACTGAAAGAGTTCC
>JBEKKD010000086.1:0-11651 GCA_050010895.1 Armatimonadota bacterium | reverse complement strand
GCGGACGGTCAGGGACCACTCAGCCGCCCCGTGAGGGCGGGCTCAGTCGGCTTTCTCCACCGATACGTCGCCCAGTCCGGACGAGACATCGACGAGGCCCGGGCCGGACCGGCTGACGACGCTCGTGGGGAGATCGTCCGAGACACTGCCGATGTGGACCGAGGTGGTAACCCGGCAGCGAGAGCCGGGACGGAGGGCCACCGTCGCCGTGCCCATGCCGGTATGCGCGTACATCGTGCCTGAGAACGGCGCGTCCATCGTCACCTGCACGTCACCGCAGCCCACTGTAGCCTTCACATCGTCGCTGATGATGTGGTTGAGGGCGACCGTGCCGGCTCCGGCATGCCCGTCCACAGCGCCGCGAGCGCCGTCCACGCGAACGTCCCCGGCCCCGGTCGCGGCGGACACTCCCGCCCGGGCGCCGGAGATCACTATGGTTCCGGCGCCGGTGTGGACGTCGATCGGTCCGGCGCAGTCCGTCGCGGTGATATTCCCGGCCCCGTTGTCAACTGTGACCGCGCTCGTCAGCCGCTCGATATCGACGCTCCCCACGGAGTTCGCGACCGTGACGGCCAGCGTGACCGGCACCTGAAGCTCCAGATTCACCCGAGTGTGATCCCTTTGGTTCGGAATCCTGATCCTCAGGCCGGTGCGGCCATCGGACTCGCACGAAACACCGACCCGGCCGCTCTCCCTGGCGGCCTCGGAGCCAGCCCGAGCGAATGCCACCGCGTGCACCTTCACGCTGGGCCCGCCGGCGACGATCTTGATATCGCCAACCCGATTCTCGATCGTCAACTGGCGCGCTCCCGCGGCGTCGAAGCTCCTCTCCTCCTCGCCGGTGCGGACCCAGTCGCCCCTTTCCGATCCCGCGTAGGCGACCAGCGAACGAGCGGCGCGCTCCACCCGGTGAGCGGCCCAGGCCAGGCCCGCCAGGAGAGCGAGGAAGACGACCAGCATGACGATCAGCCAACGAGCGCGCATGGAACCACCTTTCGGACACGGAATCGGCTACCATATCCCTATACGGATCGCGGCGGCGGAGGTTTCGCCGGGAGGACAGCATTCCGCCTGGAGGGCAGGATACGGCGCCACCCGCGCCGAAGACCAATCCGAGTAGGGGAGGGCATTGTGCCGTCTCGCTTCGTGGCCGATTGTATGCTTGGCCGGCTGGCCAGATGGCTGCGCGCATTCGGGTTCGACGCCGCCTATGATCCCTTCGCCGATGACAGCGCAGTCGTCGAGCGGGCGCGGGAGCGAGACGCAGTGCTGCTGACGAGAGATACCAGAATGCGAGCGCCGGATGTCCGGCTGCTGTTCATCAACGACGACCGCGTGGAAGACCAACTGAGACAGCTCGTGGAGGAACTCCCGCTCGACCTCTCGGAGGCGCGGCCCATGACGTGGTGTACGGTCTGCAACCAACCCCTGGCCCCCACGACGCGACACGAGGTATGGGATCGGGTGCCGCCGTTCGTCTACCTGACGCAGGTCGAGTTCGCGGCATGCCCGGAGTGCGGGCGGGTCTACTGGGAGGGGACACACGTGGCGCGGATGCGGGCCAGGCTCGAAGAGCTCGCCCGGAGCGCGGCCGGCAGATGACGCCGGCAATGTCCCTAGCGAAGCCGCGCAGGTCGCGAAGGCCGTGGGGGTGGTGGGTCCTGGCGGCGCTGGTGTGGACGCTGTTCGTGTGCTACCCGGATCCCGCCGTGCTGGTGCGGAATCTGCTGCGCTACCGCCATTTCCCGGTCGATCCACAACTCGAGAAGCGGACCGGGTGGGCGCTCCCGGAGAAGCCCGACAGCATCGAGACGTTTGTGGACGGCGTGATAGTCCCGACCCCTGATTGGAGACTCTACCGCGTCCCCTGGTTCATGCCGGCACCCTCAGACGTGATACAGACACTGCGCGGGGACTGCGAATCCAAGGCGGTAGTGCTGGCCAGCCTGCTGGCCGGGAAGCACATCCCTTACGAGATTCGCGCCTCGTTCAACCACATCTGGGTCGATTACGCCGGTCGGCGGCCGCGGCCCGGCGAGACGCGCGACATCGCCTACCTCGACGCGAGGGATGGCGGAAGCTTTAGCATCCACTTCCCATCACGGGCCGACTGGCGCCAGGCGCTCGCGGTGCAGAAGGAGCAGCTCTGGGAGGAGATGCCGCTGGCCCGCAAGGCGCTGTGGCTCCTGGGCCTGGCGTGGCTGCTGGCGCTGTTCGCGGTGGCGCGCCGCGGCCCACGGGAAGGCGCGTATCTGTCCGATTGGCGAGTTCCCGCCGGCGGCTATCTCTCCCGGGCGTCGTGGCTGGCGGCGATCGTCATGGCCGCTGTTGTAGCCCAGCCGTGGCTGGCGGGCTCTCGGTGGTCACTAGCTGACGTCTGGGAGGCGCTCGCCTTCTCGGTAACGGCGGGCGCGTTCATCGCCTGGCTCACGGCGCTCCGCGCGAACCGGTCGGCGAGCGTGGACCTGGATGCCGGACAGGTCGTGGTCTTCTGGTCGCTGGGGCGCCGCCGCGGCCAGAGGCGGCTCACGATCGCCGATATCGCGGAGATACACGTGGAGGGATCGCCCGGCGGGATGCGCCCCTGGGTGGTGTCGGCGGCACTGCGGATCGGACGCCGGGTCCCACTTGTCAGATATCGCAGCGAAGCGGCCGCTCGCGCCGTCGGCCGCGACCTCGGCTCGCTCCTTGGCAAGCCGATCGTCGTGCGCGCGGACGGTGGGGAGAGTCGAACGGCGCCGGACGAGGTGTTCCAGAACCTCCGCGAGCGCGCCGCCCGCAGGCTCGTCCTGGAAGATACGGCTCGACCCCGGGGATGCGACCTGGTGGTAGATGACAGCGATGGTCGCTGGCTGATGCGGTACCCGCCCACCGGGCGAGCGTGGGTCTACCTCCTGATAATGGCTGGGTTCCCGGTGCTGCTGTCGTGCCTGCTGACATACATGGTGCTGTGGCGGCCGCTGGTCATGGCGTTTTGGGCGGGGTGGGTGATCGCTGCCGGCTTTCTGGGCCTCAGCCTGTATCTTGCGCTCATGCTGAAGGGCGAGGTGATCGCGCGGCTGGCCGGCGTGCGAGTCGAGATCGGCGACGGCGAGCTTCGTTTCTATACGCCCGAGCGAACCATCGAGCGCGTCGACCTGGACCAGGTGGAGAGCGTGGAGATCGGTCGCCTCGCAGAGACCCCGACCATCGCCGTGGTCGCGCCGGAGAAGGTGATTCACCTGCGCGACCTGTTCCCGCGGGAGCATCGTCAGTGGGTCAGGCAGGAAGTGGAGAGAGCGATACTGCGGGCGGTGTAGGTCGCGGGCGAACGCTTCCGGCGGACCGCCGCCACTGACGGCGCGCTATACCTGGCCGTCGAGCAGCTTCCGGCTGCGCTCGTCCAGGGTGCTCATGTCTTCAATCTCGTACCGGTTGCCGTCCGCGTCCTGAAGGATCAGTCGCCCCCTGCCCAGCACGCGCACGTCCTCGCGGTCTCTGATGTCGAAGATGCGAAAGCCGCGGTCGGTTTCGACTTCCCAGCGGGCTGCTCCATGGGCGTCTTCGATCTCGTAGATGCTGATGATCTTCGGGACGAAGTAGGCACGGCCCAGCTCTTCGGCGAGCGCGGCTCTGCTTTCCTCGTCGAGGCCGCCCAGATCGCGCACCAGCACCGCCTCCTTGCCCTTCTCATCCAGGAAGCTGACGAAGTCGGCAACCCCGGAGATGGGGAAGACCGGCGCCGGTTTCAGGTCGACGTGCTCGTCCTTGCCATCGACGACGACGTGAAGCCGCCTGAACTCGTCTCGCCTGATCCGAACGCGTGAGGCATCAATGATCTCGAGCCGCGCGAGTTCCTGGTCCCAACTCGCCCCCGCCTCTGACGGCGCGGCGGTCTCTTCTCTCTCGTCTTGGGAATCAGCCACAGATACCACCTCGAGGGTTCACGGAACGGGAGGCTACCAGACCCGCACCTTCGATAGCTCCGACTGAAGCTTGCAGAGGCGGCTGTACAGGCCGTCGGAATCGAGTAGCTCGTCGTGCGAGCCGATCTCGGCAACCCGTCCGTGCTCCAGCACGACGATCTTGTCGGCCTTGCGCAGCGTCGAAAGCCGGTGCGCGATGGCGAAGGTTGTCCGGTGGGCCACCAGGCGCTCCAGCGCCTGCTGGATGAGCATCTCGGTCTCGGTGTCCACCGACGACGTTGCCTCGTCGAGAATCAGAATGCGAGGGTTCTTGAGGATGGCGCGCGCGATGGAAACCCGCTGGCGCTCGCCGCCGGACATCAACTGCCCTCGCTCGCCCGTCATGGTGTCATAGCCATGCGGCAGGCTGACGATGAAATCGTGCGCGTTCGCTGCCTTGGCCGCGGCGACGATCTCCTGCGGGCTGGCATCGGGCACGCCGTAGCAGATATTCTCCGCCACCGTGCCGTGGAACAGGAACGGCTCCTGCAGCACCACACCGATCTGCTGGCGGAGCGAGCGCAGCGACAGCTCGCGAACGTCTACGCCGTCGATCAGCACCTCGCCGGACTCGACGTCGTAGAACCGGCTGAGGAGTTGCACGAGCGTGCTCTTGCCGGCGCCGCTGGGCCCGACCAGGCCGATCATCTCGCCTGCCTCGGCGACGAAGCTGATGTCGGCCAACACCGGCTTGCCGGGCTCGTAGCTGAAGTTCACGTTCTGGAACTCGACGCGGCCTTCCATCTTCGGCAGTACGATCGAGCCGGGAGCGTCAGCGACCTCTGGCGCGGTGTCGAGGACCTCGAAGACCCGCTCGGCGGCGGTCAGCGCGTTCTGGACGCGGTTGTTCATGTCGCCCAGCATCTGCACGGGTGAGTAGAACTGCCACATGAGCTGCGTGAACATGACCAGCGTGCCCACCGTAGTAAACTGCTCCAGCACCTGCGCGCCGCCGAAGCCGTAGACGACCAACGAGCCCACTGATGTGATCAACCCGATCGCGGGGAAGAACATCGTCCACAGGCGGGCCGCGTTCAGCTCCTGTGTGAAGAGAGCGCCGCTGCGATCGCGGAAGCGGGCCGACTCTCGGTCTTCCTGGGCAAAGGACTTCACCACGCGGATCCCGGGGATGGAGTCGGCGAGGGCGGCGCTCAGTCCCGCCCACCGACGCCAGACCTTCTGGTAGACGCGGTGGATGAGGCGTCCAAACCAGTACGTGCCGACGGCGATGAACGGCGTCGGTAGCAGCGTCAGCGCGGCCAGCGTGGGGTTCGCCGCGAAGAGCATAATGAAGATGACCGGTATGGTGAGCAGGTTGATGATGATCTGCTGCAGGCCATCCGCGATGAAGTACTGCAACCGCATGATGTCGTTGGTGACGCGGGACATGATCTGTCCCGTCTGCTTGCGGCTGAAGAAGCCCAGCGAGAGCATCTGGAGGTGGTCGTAGAGCTGCACCCTCATGTCGAAAACGACCCGTCCCCCGAGCCATTCCATCATGTAGCCGCGGCCCATGCCGATCAGCGTCCGCACGGTGTATATGCTGAGCAGCGACCAGACGACGATCGGCAGACCGGTGCGATCCTTGCGACCCAGCACTTGGTCGAACAGGAATCTCGTCACGTAGGCCGGCAGCAGGTTCAGCACCGTCAGCACGACGCTCGACACGAATCCCATGATCGCGTAGGTGCGATAGGGCTTGAGGTACTGGATGAGGCGGACCAGGAGCTGGCCGCGCTTCATGCAGAACGGGCAGACCTCAGACCAGCGCGGCAGCGCGCGTCCGCACTCGGGGCAGCGCGTCGCCCGCGGCGGGCCGTGGTGACCTTTCCTGCCGCCCTCTTCCGTCTCTTCGCCGTCGGACGCCAGTTGCCGCAGGATGTAGTACACCCGGGACATCTGGGGCGCGATGGTCCGGCTGAATCGGAGCAGCTCGACCGACTCGGACTCCTTGACTGCCTCGAGTGAGCCGCTGCCGATGAAATCCCGAAGGCGGAAGCGCTTGATCTCCTCCAGCGGGACATCGACCTCGACTCGCCCGCACCCGTTCTCCGGTGCCAGCGTGGCCAGCCGACGATCGGTGACGAGAAGCCAGCGCTCGCCATATTCCCCCTCCGGCGTGATATCGCCGTACAGGCTCATCAGGCGGCGCTCGCCGTCGCCCACCAGCTTGGAAGCGGCGGCCTCGATCGGAGGCGGCAGTTCTTGCTGTAGCTCGCCGTCGAGCAGCTTATCTATTTCTTGGAATTCGGCATCAGTCATGGTGGATTCGCCGCGCGCGACACAACTGCGGAATCAGCCCCTGTCCCTGTCAGAAGTCCCCACCGAGTATTTTCCACGACTTCGGGGATTGTTCCCCCCTCTGCCCCGAAATATCAGCCACTCTCCTCAGAGTTCTCGTTGCCAACGCGGCACATGTACGCCCAGTCGGGCATCCGGCGCGGCCCGACGTCCGTGCATCAGCACATGCGGATGTGGTGTCTCATGCGCGAGAAGCGGGCCGGCGTCGCGCCGCTCTGAAGCCCGAGATCCCAGCCGAAAGGGGGTGGCATACGTGGCCTGTGGTAGCTGCAAGACGAAGTCATCGGCGACAATCAGGCGGCGGTCCGGTTGGTCCGCCGCCGAAGCAAACAGCGCACATCCGGACTCAGCAGACAGTAGAACGGTACCCGCATGTGCGGGCAACCAAACAGAAGCCGGCCCTCCTGGCGAGCGGCCGGCTTCGTTCGTCCCGGAGGTCGCCGAGCCGATCCGGCGCTAGCTCGGCGGCTCCTGAATGCCCAGCATGCTGGACAGGATAGCGAGGCCAGCGGTGGTCAGATACTGCCCTAACACCAGGCCCAGGAAGGCGGGACGCATGGACCGGTAGAGCCTCAGGCCGCCGTACCGCCGGACCATCGCGGTGAGCGCCCAGCCGATGAGCACGCTGGCCCACAGCGTGCGGTTGGCCTCCCAGGAACTGGCGATCAGGAAGCCGACCGGGCTGAGCGGCCACCAGACGAAGCTGCTGTGGAGCCACACCAGCAGCAACATGAACGCGCCGCCGACCACCAGCGCCAGTCTCAGCCAGTTATCCGGCCCCTCGGGCGTGCGCAGGCTGGCATCGAGTTCGCCGAATGCCCACTGCGGGTAGCTGTAGAACGGCCATCGGCTCAGGCTGCTGGCCCCGTGGTTGTAGAGGACTTTCAGCAGCGACGGGATTCCCACGCCCAGCATCACCACGACCGCCAGCGCCGCCGCCCACGGCCACGTCTTTCCGCGCAGCCGGCCCGCATTGAGCAGCTTGAAGCTATCCATCATCTGGGGCATGGCGAGGTTCATCGGGTCGTACATGAAGATGACCGAAAGATAGGTGTAGAGCGTGAGCGAGGGGACGCCGATCGGCAGCGCGCCGATCCCGCGCATGACGATCATCCGGGGGAAGAAGCCGGTATCGGTGTACATGACGCCGCCGGCCGCGACCAGTCGCGACGCCCCGACCAGGACGGCGTAGAACATGCCGATCAGCACGGCGAACGACCACCACGACATCCCGCACTTCACCGCCCACCAGATCATGAAGAGATTCGATGCGATGAATCCGATGACGGCCCACCGGCCGGCGAGGGGCGCGTATGCGTCATCATCCCGCTCGCCCCGGCCCGCCAGCCCGAGGAATGCGGCCTTGATGGCGCGGCGAGATTGATAGAGCATGGCGGCAGTGAGCGCGATGAACCCGCCGGCTTCCTCGAACCCGACGAACACGCGGGGGTTGATGGCGATGGCCGCAGTGCCTCCCTCTTCGGCGACTCCGAACGATCCCCACACTAGCAACTGCACGAGGAAGAACACGTAGAAGAGCCAGAGACTGAGTGACACCTCACCGGGGAGCAGGCAGGCGATGCCGATGATGGGGAAGCTGATGGTCAGATACATGTCCGCGAGCGCGGTCCACGGCAGCGACATCCCGGAGAAGTACCGGCCGATGGGAAGCTCGTAGAGCTGGATCGTGGGGACGCTGGGGATGAGCTGGTGCAGCCATCCCAGCAGCGAGATGGCCGCGGGGATGGCGAACCCGATCCAGAAGATGCGGTTGTTGAGCAGGCTCCTTCCAAGCGTCGGCCGGTCGGCCTCGCCAGTGATCGAGAGCGGAACATCCACGAGCGGGAAAGACAGCCGCTGCCGCTCGATCCAGTCTTTGCTCATCAGCGCTCCGAGGCAGAACATCCCCGCCATGAGCGCCACCGTGAAGCTGCCCCAGGCAAGCATCGGCGTGAGCCATGCCGACCAGGGCATGGCGGTTCCCTCAGGCAGCCCCTCCCAGAACCAGTCGTTCGCCTGGAGGCTGCCGAGGCGCAGCCAGAGAGGGATATTGGGCCACATCGACTGCTGCCAGTGGTTCTCCGGTCGCGCCATATAGAACGGGTAGGTGGTGGCAGAGACGATGTAGGGGATGCCGCCCTGCATGGCGAGGCCCACCGAGACGATCATCATCCCATAAACGACCAGCAGCTCGCCGCGGGTGAACGAGCGGCCGGGCCAGACGCGGACGAGCAAGCCGTTGAGCAAGACGAATGCAAAGAGAACGACCAAAGGACTGCTCAGAAGCGAGCCGGATCCCACGGACCAGGTGCGGGTGACGAAGGCGAAGTAGGGGTTGATGAAGGCGAGGAAGGCGACGCTCAGCGCTCCGACCAGGACCGCGCGAGGTGTGATCGGGTTCAGCGACCGCCCTTGCCTCTCATCTTCTTTCCTATCGCTGCGCTCGGCGAGAGTCTGTTCGCGGGCCATCGAGCTACACTTCTCTCGCCGCGCGACCCACTCCTCTCGCGCAGGAGTTGGCCGCACCGCGGCGAACCCACTGCTCTGCTCGGGCACACACCGGAGGAGAGCATGAAGAAGAGCGGCGGCAAACTGCGGGCAGGCGTCATCGGAATCGGGATCGGCAGCAACCACATGCGCGGCTACGCGTCCCATCCGAAATGCGAGCTGCTCGCGGTCTGCGATCTCAACGTCGAGCAGGCGAAGAAGGCGGCAGAGAAGTACGGTGCGACCTATGTCTTCCGCGATTACCGGCAGCTCATCGCCATGGACGAGTTGGATATCGTCTCGGTGGCGACGCCGAACTATCTGCATTCCCGCATGACTGTCGCCGCGCTGCGCGCGGGCAAGCACGTGCTCTGCGAGAAACCGATGGCGACGCGGCTCGCCGACGCAGAAGCGATGGTGGCCGAAGCGAAGAAGGCGAGCAAGCGGCTGATGATCGATATGAGCTATCGCTTCAGCCCGCTCCAGCAGGAGATGCACCGCCGCATCGGCAGCGGCGAGCTCGGCGAGATCTACTACGCCAAGTCGCACTACACCCGGCGCAAGGGCATCCCCCTCGGCGCGAGCGGATGGTTCGTCAGCAGGCGCATGGCCGGCGGCGGGCCGAGCGTCGATCTCGCCGTGCACGCCTTCGACCTGGTGTGGTGGCTGATGGGCTCGCCCAAGCCGGCATGGGTCATCGGCTCGATGTACGACAAGATCCTTCCTGCGCGGGCGGCGAAGGCAGGCGTCACCGCCGATGTGGACGACCTGGCCGCCGGGATGGTGAAATTCGCTACCGGTCAGACCGCCTTCTTCGAGGCGAGTTGGGACGGCCACATCCCCGGCCACCAGGGATACGAGATCTATGGCACGAAGGGCGGAGTGGCCTGCTGGGACTGGGAGAGCGACCTCAAGATGGTGCAGTACACCGACGATCGGCGCGGCAAGTCGGTGGACAAGCCCGTGAAAACCGCCGGCAAGGGCGTCAACGCGTTCTGGCACTTCGTCGACGCCTGTCTCGACCGCCGGATGGCGATGCTGGCCTCCGGCGAGGAATGCCTCAATGTCGCACGCGTGCTGGACGCGTTGAACCGTTCCCAGCGTACTGGCAAACCAATCAAACTGTAGGAACCGAGGGAGAGGCGAATGGCTAAGAAGTTGCGATGCGGCGTCATCGGCACCGGCATGGGCCGATATCACATGGATGGGTACGCGACCCACCCCAGGAGCGAACTGGTCGCGGTCTGCGATTTGAACGCGGCGGAGGCGAAGGAGTACGCGGACAAGTACGGCGTCAAGCACGTGTTCAGCGACTATCGCAAGATGCTGGCGATGGACGGTCTGGACGCGGTCAGCATTGCCGTGCCGAACTTCCTGCACGCGCGGATGAGCATCGCCGCGCTCAAGGCGGGCAAGGATGTCCTCTGCGAGAAACCGATGGCGACGAAGCTCGCAGACGCGGTGGCGATGGTGGCCGAGGCGAAGAAGGCGAAGAAGCGCTTGATGATCAACATGGCGATGCGCTTCAACGCCTCTCACCAGGCGCTGCGCGAGCAGATCGCGAGCGGCGATCTCGGCGATATCTACTACGCCAAGTCGCAGTGGATCCGCCGCAAGGGCATGCCCCTGGTGGATTTCCCGCGAACCGGCAGCATGGGCCGCGGGGACTGGTTCGTGACGAAGAAGCTCTCGGGCGGCGGCGCGACCGTTGACATCGGCGTCCACATGTTCGACCTGGTGTGGTGGCTGATCGGCGGCCCGAAGCCCACCTCCGTGCTCGCCTCGCAGTTCTCGGAGTTGCTCCCGAAGCGCGTGGCGAAGGCCGGCTACGTCGGCGACGTGGATGATCTCGCCAGCGCCTATGTGAAGTTTGGCACAGGCCAGGCGATGTTCTTCGAGGTGAGCTGGGACGCGTTCCAGGCGCCCTTCCTTGGTTACCAGGTCTTTGGCACGGAGGCGGGCGCGCGCTGGGGAGACTGGAAGCAGGAGTACACGCTCTACTTCGACGACAAGAAGGGCAAGGCCAGCGAGAAGCAGGTCAAGCCCCAGAATGAGGCCAAGAGCCCGTACTGGTCCTTCGTGGACGCCTGCATCGACCGGCGAGCGAAGATGATGGCCTCGGGCGAGGAGTGCCTGAACGTGATGCGCGTTCTCGACGCCATCGGCCGCTCGCAGAAGACAGGCAAGGCTATCGTGCTCTGACTTCGTTGGGCAGGGGTTCGTCTGCCTCTGGCGGGCTTGCCCCTGCCCCGTCGCTGAGAAGGGCGGAATCATGTACCCATCGATCTGGACGGGCATGCGCTGGCCCAGCACCGCCCCGGATGCAGTGCGCTTCCTTCACTCCTGCGGCTGGCGTTGGTTCGAGCTTTCCACGGAGCACCTGGAGCAGATAGAGCCTGATCCCCAGCGCCAGGTCCGCACCGAGGAGGTGCGCCGGACGCTCGCCGAACTGGACGCGCACATGCCGCAGGCGCACGCCTATCTGCCCGCGAACGTCGCCCACCCCGACGACTTCCGGCGCGACGCCGACATGGACCTGCTCCTGCGCCACCTCACCTGCTGCGCGGCGCTGGGCGTTCAGTACGTCGTCATTCATCCCGGCACCGGCGATGGCTATGTGACGCCGCAGGAGCTGCGCGACATCCGCAGCATGAACATCGAGGCATTCACACGGCTCGGCGACCATGCCGGCGGACTCGGCATCAAGATCGGCATCGAGAACACGATGGATGATCGGCGGCGGAACCGGCGCAACTTCGGCGCGCGGCCCACCGAACTGCTCGACCTGCTGGCCGCCCTCGATCACCCCGCGCTCGGCATCACCATCGACACCTCGCACGCGAATGTGCAGAAGCTCGACTGCGGCGCCGTCATCCGGCAGTGCGGAAGGCATATCTGCTGCACCCACATGTCCGATAA
>JBEKKD010000085.1:0-11657 GCA_050010895.1 Armatimonadota bacterium | reverse complement strand
CACCAGCGCCAGCAGGAACTGCCGCGCAAGATCCGGCGCGGCCGCGACCGACATCAACATCTCATCTGCGCCCAGCAGGCTGGTTGCGATCGAGAACGGCCCGCTCACCGGGACGCGTACATCGGCCTCCGGGAATTCTGCTGCCAGCCGCCGCGCCGCCCGGATCACCATCGGTATCCGCCCCGCGCGCTCCGAGTCGAACTGCCCCACGTTCAGAGCTTCACTGAGCGACCGGAACAAGGGCCGCGTGATCGCGGGTATGCCGTTCCCGCTGGGCCGCTCGACCTGACATCCATAGGCCTCCGCCTCCAGGTTGTAGATGTCGATGCCGACCACGATAGGGAAATGCCGGTAGAGTAGGTACGCCTCCCGATGTGCCCGCCAGAGAAGATCCTCGTCACGCGAGACGTCCCACGGCGAGCGGCCGATCAGCGATGCGGCGTGTTCGTAGACTGACACGGAGAATGAAATCTTCGCCACAGTGGCCTCCATCAACACAGTACCGCAGCGCGTGCGCCGATTCCTGGCAATGTCATGCCACCAGACATGGCTGTCCAAACACTCGACAGCCATTCCCACTCCGGCGGCCTATACTCGCCTCAGTCGATAGGGGAGGAGACAGATGCTGATCGCCGAGCTGCAGATCATAGTCGACCGGGACTAAAGATGTTTGCGTTCGAAGTTGGACGCAAACATCACGTTTGGCGGCAGAAACCCCGTCTGGGGGCCTACTCCGCCGTGTACGGCCTGAACCTTGATCGCGATGATGTTGAGTGTACTGGAGAGGCAATCTGCGTGGACATCGCTCCCGAGGTCCTCCGACTCGATGAAGAAGGCATCGCCGAGATCATTGACCCGGCCGGAGCGGACCGAGATATCATTATTGAGGCCGCGCGAAGCTGTCCTCATGGCGCCATCACCGTCGTCGAAGTCGGTACTGGCCAACAGCTCGTCCCGTGACGGCAGGAGACGCGACCTCGCGTTTTCCAGACATGTTTTCCCGAGCGAACAGGAACAATGGCCTGCTCGCCTAACATTCAGGCGTCAACCCGCGGCGCCAGAGCTTCTGCATCTTCCGGGACTCCAGTCCCGGGGCGAGGCATCCCGTCGCCGCTCGTTAACGCCGCCCCAACAACCTGCGGAGGTGAAAGATGCCGGAGTTCGTGAACCCGTTCCCAGGCCTGGTTCAGCGCACAATGACCAAGCAAGAGCTGATCCGTGCCCTGCGCCTCAACATGGCCGCCGAGCTGGAGGCTACACACCTGTACATGGCCCATGCGGAGGCCACTGACGACGAGCTTTCCAAGAAGGTGTTGATAGACATCGCCAATGAGGAGCGGGTGCATGTCGGCGAGTTCCTGGAACTCATCAGGCGCCTCGCCCCCGACGAGCAGAGCTTCCTCGACGACGGCGCTGAGGAAGTCGCGGTCATGGCCGCGGGCGCCGCGCCTGCGGAGCCGCCCGCTCCTCCTGCAGCACCCATGCCCGACCTCAATACCACCGTCGGCAGCCTCCGTGAACTGGCGAAGGAGAATGGCTGAGATGCGCTACCTACCGCGTGAAGATGCCCCCATTGGCGATCGCGTCTGGAGCATGATCGAAGAGGCCGTCATCGGCCCCGCCAAGATGCAGCTCGCAGGTCGACGCCTCCTGGACATCCATGGCCCATTCGGGCTGGGGACCAGAACCCTCGATCACAAAGAGAGGGAAATCGGTCACGAGGCCACGTTCGGCGACGCCCGCGCGCGCATGACCGCGCCCGACACCACGCCTATCCCGCTTATCTACTCCAGGTTCGAGCTTGCCATCCGCGAAGTCGCCGCCGCCGAGGAGAAAGGCAGCCTGCTCGATCACGACGCCCCCGCCAGAGCGGCTATCGCCTGCGCCCGGCTCGAGGACGACGTTATCTTCAACGGCAGCCCTGAGCTGCGGATAGACGGCCTCCTCACGACTCCCAAAGCCTCGAGGGTGCAACTTGGTGACTGGTGGCAGCTCGGCCAGCCGGTGGAGGATCTCATCAAGGCCGCCAACGCGCTCGATGCGGCCGGCTTTCCGGGCCCATACACGGCCGCACTGGCTCCGCCCCTCTACAACGTTCTCTTCCGGCGCTACCAGGAAACCAGCCTCACTCAACTCGAGCACGCTCGGCTCGTGATCGCGGGCGGCATCGTGAAGGCGCCTACACTCGCCAGCGGGGGCGTTGTCCTCGCCTCCCTCCGCCATTTCGCCTCTCTGGTGATCGGGCAGGATATGACGCCCGCTTTCGTGGGCCCGACGCCCACCGGATACGAATTCGTGATCATGGAGAGCATCGCGCCTCGCATCACCGTGCCCGAGGCTATCTGCGTCCTCCAGGCAAAGTGACGGTTACCGACCAGTAGCCCACCCTTGCCGCAGGTTGGCAAGGGTGGGGTCGTTTCCCCTGGTTCGGGATCTCCGATCCCGACACCAGGCCGCACAGCCGCCTCTGTATAGCGCGGGAATCAGCACGGTGTCCGCGAACGCCCGCTGCTGTTCTCAGCTCCCGACACAGAAGGTGTCACTCCCACTGACAACAGCCGGAGATGTCTCAAAATCGCGTCGGAACCCATGCAAGGGATGGAGAACAATCATCATGTCAACGCGCGGAAGGAGGCAGTCATGGCCAGGACCATCACCCGCGAAGAACTCAAGGAGAAAATCGATGCGGTGGAGGACTTCGTCTTGATCGACGTCCTCTCGCACGAATCGTATCAACGTGAGCATCTGCCAGGTGCCGTCAACATTCCTCTGGGCGACATCGCTGAGCATGCTGTCGCAGGCATCCCGTCTGACAAGGAGATCGTTGTCTACTGCGGCAGCTTCCTGTGCACGGCCAGCCCAACGGCTGCAAAGAAGCTCGAGGAGATGGGCTTCTCCAGCGTCATAGACTACGAAGGCGGCATCGCCGACTGGAAAGAGGCAGGCTACCCGGTCGAGGCCGGAGCAAAGCGCCTATCCCAGGTGTGAACCGGCGTCGTTTGCATCGGGCGGGTGCCCGCGGCCTAGCCCGAAGGAGATACGAATGCCCCCGATCATGGAAATCAGCATCTTCCCCACAGGGAAGCAGGGCGCGAGCCTGGGCGACACGGTCGCCGAGATCGTCAAGATCGCCGAGGAATACGGCATCAACTACGAACTCACCGCCATGGGCACCAATATCGAGGGCGATCTCGACACGCTCTTCCGCATCGCCCGGGAAATGCACGAGGTCTGCTTCGGGATGGGCTATCCGCGTGTCCTCACCAGCATCAAGATCGACGACCGCAGGGACAAAGACCTGAGCATGAAGTACAAGGTCGAGTCTGTGAAAGAAAAGGTTGCGAAGCAGGCCCTGCACATCAGGGAAAGCTGACCCCTCGCCTCTGCGTCTCCACGGTGCCGCGCCTCAACGAAATGAGGCAGGGGCCGCAGCCCCTGCCTCCTCTCCGTCATCTGTTGGCAAGGGGCTTGCCCCCTGCTCCTACTCCACCCCGAACAGCATCCTCGCGTTCCCGCGGTTGACCCT
This sequence comes from Armatimonadota bacterium, assembly GCA_050010895.1. Classification (GTDB taxonomy): domain Bacteria; phylum Armatimonadota; class Hebobacteria; order Hebobacterales; family Hebobacteraceae; genus JBEKKD01. Next base: position 8,131 of record JBEKKD010000085.1, on the reverse strand, counting down.
CTCCCTCATCTCCTCCGATGCGCCGACTGCATCGAACAGCTTGTCGTAGAACTCGAAGTACGGCTCAAACCCCTCGTTCTCCCTGAATACGCTCACGTCGCTCGCGTACAGCACCTTTCCCAGGCTCTCCTCGTCCAGCACCCCGTTCGGGGCGAAGATCTCCGCCCACATCCGAATCGACCGCTTGAACGCGGTGCCTCCGCTCAGTTCCGCGTACACGTTCGGCACCGACCACATGATCTTCCACGCCTCTTCCCACCAGGGATTGCCGAAGTGCGCCATCAGAATCTTCAGATCCGGGTGGCGCCGGCTCATGCAGTCCACCGCCGCCGGGCTCATGTTCCTGATGTCCGTCGGCCGCGCCCGCTCGAACACCCCCATCGCCAGGTAGCCGGTGTGGAACATCACCACCTTGCCCTTCGCCGAGACAGCCGCATAGAGCGGATCGTAGCGCGTATCCCCGTAGGAGAACTGCGGGTCGATGAACTTGATCCCGACCGCGCCGCCGTCCAGTATCTCATTGATCTCGCGTACCGTAACCGTGTCGATATCGACCCACGGCACCGGGATGATGAAATCCGGCATCGCCCGGTACGCCTCCATCGTCGGCTCCGGGTCCTGGATCAGCACCACCTTCTCTATCCTCCTCTGCCGGCACTGCTCGACGTATTCCCGCGGCGTCACCTTCAGTCTCGATAGATCACCATGCACGTGTGCATCGATACGCATGTCCATCGTCGTCCCTTCCTGCATCGAGTTTGACCGGCCGATGCCGACCCCCGCCCGCTCTGAACTTCCCGCCGTTGTGTGCCCGTCCCTGCGCTCCGGTTCTCACTCACTCCGCCGCATGCTCGGTGCCCGCACGATCGCAACGATGGCTACCACCAGGCAGACCATACCCCCGATCGCAACCGCCCACCGCGGCCCGAGCCACTCCGCCGCGGCGCCTATCCACAGGTTGCCTGCCGGGGCCATCCCCGCGAACATGAACGACCGCAGTCCCATCACCCGTCCTCTCAACTCAGCCGGCGGCGACTTCTGCAGCATCGTATTCGACGTCGCGTTGAACGACATCATCCCCAGCCCGATCAAGAAGAGCGCCGCCACCGCGATCGCATAGGTCGGCGCGACCGACAGCAGCAGCAGCGCGATCGGGAAGAAGATCGCGCCGAGCGCGGTGATCGCGCCGAGGCGAAAGCGGTGCCCGATCATCGTCATCGTCCCGGCCGCCAGCAGCGCCCCGATTCCCGGCGCGGACATCAGGAACCCGTATCCCAGCGCACCGTGGTGGAAGAGCTTCTGGGCGAAAACCGGCATCAGCGTGCCGTACGGCATCCCGAACAGACTCGCCGCGGTCGTCATGACCAGCAGCGCGCATGCCACCGGCTGCCCCCTCACCCACCGCACGCCGTCTCGGATGCTGTCCATCATCGTCTCGTCCGCCCGCATCGGCGTCGCCGTCGGCCGAGGCCGAATGGTGGTCAGGATGATGATCAGCGGCACGAACGATAGCGCGTTGATGAAGAAGCATCCCGCCATCCCCGCGGCCGCTATCAGCACTCCCGCCACCGACGGACCGATCATCCTCCCGGAGTTGAACGCCGACGAGTTCAGCGACACCGCGTTGAAGATATCCTCTCGCTCCACCAGGTCCATCACCATGGACTGTCGAGCAGGCATGTCAAATGCGTTGATGACCCCCAACATCGCCGCCATCACCATCACGTGCCAGACGCGAACCATACCCGTGTACACCAGCGCCGCCAGCACCAGTGCCTGCGCTGCCGCCAGGGTCTGCGTCACGAACACGATGCGATGCTTGCTGAAACGGTCGGCGATCACCCCGCCGGGAAGAGAGAGAAGAAGAATCGGCAGCGCTCCGCAAGCCCCCACGATCCCGAGGTAGAGAGGGGACTTCGTAAGCTGGTAGACCAGCCACGCCTGGGCCGCATTCTGCATCCAGGTGCCGATAACCGAAATCGTGAGCCCGATCCAGAATCGGCGGAAATCTCGATGCCGAAACGAGCGCAGCGCGACCGGCCACCGCGTTGCCTGCATGTCCGTTTCGGAAGTGATCGGGTCGCCGTCTGTCACACCGTACCTCTGCCGCCCATGCCCATCCACTGAGGCGCCGTCCCAGCGATCGCACAAGAACGGCGGACGCCGCAGCGCCCGCCGCCATCTGGGTCATCTACAGAGTCTGCGGATAGGCCGTCGCTATCTGGGCTTCAGACCCGCTTTCCGCAGCGCCTGCTTTCCTTCCTCTCCCATAAGGGAATCCACAAATCGCCGCGCCGCGCCGGACCCTTCGTCGCTTCCCATCAGCGCGATCTGATACGGAATCGGTGAAAAGGTGCCGAGCGGAAGCTCGCCCACGATCCGTATCGTCTTCGGCGGCTTGCCCGTCTCGAACAAGCAGTCCTTGAACACGACCGCCGCATCCGCCTTCTTCGCGACCAGGTCCGCCAGCACCATCGTGCCAGGAGCCGGGATGACGACCTTTCGCTGCACCGCGCCCCACAGGCCCTGCTTGGTAAGCGCCTGCTTTGCCGCCGCACCGAGGCTGCTCCGCGACGAATCATCGATCAGTATCCGCTTGACCGAACGCTTCGCCAGGTCCTTGGTCCGCTTCAGTCCCGGAGCGCCTTTCGCCGCCGCGATAACCGCCAGGGAGTAGCTGCTCGTGGCGAACGCGTGCACGTCCGCCCGTGCGACCAGGCCCTGCTTCACGAGCACGTCCATCTCGACATCGCCGGCCGTCACGACCATCGCAGGGCCCATCGGCTTCGACGGAAGCTCGCTCGGCTTGTACGTCTGCGGCGCGATATCTATCTCCGGGTGCTTTTCCTGGTAGGCCGCGATCAGCCTCAGTATCGGCCCGCCCAGGACGCACGGCTCGTAGAGCGTCACCGTGACCGCCTGCGCCGCCTCCGCTGCCTGCGCCTCGCCGGCCGCAATCACGCCGCCGCAGCCCCCGGTCACGAGGGCTGCGGCCACTGCGCAGGCGAGGAGCGCCCCACAGTACGCCCGGGCGCGCACTTACTTGCCTTTCTTCTTCGATTGGGCGACGATCTGATTCACCACCGCCTCGAAGTCCTTGCGGCTCCAGTAGATATCCATCCGCTTGAGGAAGTCCACGCTTTCGGTCTTCCCGTTCGCGCGCTTGACGTCCCACTTCGTCTTCCCGTTGATGAACGCGCCCGCGCACGTGAGCCCCGTCTTTACCCACGCCTTGCGCCCCTCCGGAGTCTGCGTATCGTAGAACTCCAGCGTCACGTCATTGGGATGCGCCTTCACGTACTTCTCCATGTAGTCCTTGATGAACTTGTGCTGTGAGTTGAGTGGGAAGTATGCCTGGACCAGCACCGGGGTCTTCTGTTTGGCCGCGGGCTTTGCCGCCGGCTTGTCCTTGCCCGCCGCGAAAGCCGGCAAGCACGCCATCATCATCACGCACGCACACACTGCTGCCCAACCTGACCTCATCCGCATTCGTCGTCCTCCAGTATTTAGGATCATTGATCTATGACTCGAGTTTCGGGACTTCCAGTCCCCACATTGTCATTCTGAGCGCAGCGAAGAATCCCGCCGTTTTTCCAGTCCGCCCGTTGCGTCGGTACTTCCGCGGCGCCGTCGGCTGCGCCGCCGGCCGGAGTGCCGACGCCCCATCTGTCATTCCGAACGAAGTGAGGAATCCATACAATGATCGGCGTCCGCCCCGCGGGCGCCACTCCCGGGGCGGTTCCGTGCAGTTCGGAACGCCCCGAACGAGACGCCGCTAGCAGTGCAGCGGCGTCGTCCTTGGAGCGCAGGCTTCCAGCCTGCCTCCCCTCCAACGCCGCGTTCCGTCGGTACTTCAGCGGCGCCGTCGTCTGCGCCGCCGGCCGAAGTGCCGACGCCCCTCCGTTCTGCCCTGATTGGCTCCCCCCTCCTCATCCATCCCCACACGTCGGGCAGTCCGGCTTCCTGCTGATGGGGTAGACCTCGAACTCCATATCCGTGCCGCTCCACACCAGCAGCCTGCCCTTCAAGTTCTCCCCGACCCCTGTCAGATACTTCAGCACTTCCATCGCTTGCAGACAGCCTATCATCCCGGGCGTCGCACCGACCACTGGGAAGAGCGACGGCGGCGGAGCGGTGGGGAAGATGCACCGCAGGCACGGCGTCTCCGGCGATTGGATGAACGTCAACCGTCCTTCCATACCCCAGACGCTGGCGTGTACGAACGGGATCCCCTTCCGCCTCGCGCACTCGTTCAGCACGTACCGCGTAGGGAAGTTGTCCATGCAGTCCAGAATGACCTGCGCGTCACCCACGAGCTGATCGACATTGTTCTCTTCGATCCGCGTGCTGATCGCCGTGACGCTGATCGTCGGGTTGATCTCCCGCAGCGTGAGTTGGCCGGAAACGGCCTTGTTCATGCCGATACGCGCATCGGTGTGCAATATCTGCCGGTTCAGGTTCGACAGTTCGGGCTTGTCGAAGTCGCAGAGCGCGATCTGCCCGATCCCGGCGACGGCGAGATAGATCGACGCCGGTGAACCCAGGCCGCCCGCGCCCGCGATGAACACCTGCGCCGCCTTCAGCTTCTCCTGTCCCGCCTCGCCCCAGCCGCCGATCATCATCTGGCGGTGATAGCGCTTCAGATCGACTTCTGTCAGCACCCCGGCCTCACGTTCTGCACCTGCAGCCGTTGGAAGCAGCCGTGGCTCCGCGAGGAGCCACGGCGCGCCTCACCATCCCGATTCGCTCCGTCAAAACTCGACCTGCAACTGGATCCAACCGGCGTTCCCGTTCCACTTGCTGTACTCTGAGTAGCTCTTGTCCACATTCCGGATCTCGTAGGCGAACGTCAGCCGCGTCGCCTTGTCGAGCTGGTACCAGTAACCCAGCGTCCACCGGCTGAACCCGTCATTGCTGACCGCTCGGTTCTCATCGAACGTATCGTACTTGACGAACAGCAGGTCCGGTGCCTTGCTGGCGATCGCATGCCCGAGCTGTCCATACCAGCCATCGATCTCCTTGCCGCGATCGTTGCCCGTCACCCACTCACCCATAAACTGAGTGCCGCAGTACTGATACTTGGCGCCGATCCCGTCTCGGTCCTGCCGAACCTGCGCCGCACCGACGCCGCTGGTCCCAGTATACCCCGAGAGCGCGACTGAACCATTCGTGAACGGGAAGACCACCCGCCCCAGGTAGTTCTAAGTGTGGTTGGTGTCCGTCGTGTCGATCCCGGTGCCGTTGAACGACCCCACGTCGAATTTCGGCGCTCTTGACGACCGCTGGTAGGTAACGTCCATGCCCAGGTCCCGCTGATCCGGGAACAGCCGGTCCATGAAGGCCGCACGCTCACCCGACCACAGTTGCGGCGTCGGGGACTCCAATTCGTACCCCCAGGGGAGAGTCATCTGTCCCACGTGAACGAACGTCATCGGGTTCACCAGGTAGTCGATGGTGGCGGTGCGCAACTGCGCCCTGCTCCCCGGCCCCATTCCGGTCTCTTTCGAGTCGAACTGCATCTCGATCCGGTACGAAACCCTGTCGCTCACCGGGCCCCGCACGTTCACCCGGGCCGTCCTCACCATGAAGTCCCGCTGCCCGGACGTCGCCTTGTCGTCCTGGAACCGCAACTGCATGTAACCGTCGATCTGGTGCTGCTTGCGCTCCGCCTCCACCTTGGCCACCCGCGTCTGTACGTCCTTGATCGCGGTCGCCAGGTCGTCCACCCGCGCTCCCATCGTCACCAACTCCGTCCGGAACTCCTCGATCAGCTTCTCGACTCGCGCCACATCCTCGATCGTCGCGCCGCCCGGCGGCGACGGCGCCGCCTCTGTCTCCCCTGCTGGAGCCTGCGCGACCCGCTCGAGCGTCTGCCCTTGCTGCTGGTACGCCTTACCCAGTCCTTCCACCGCCCTCAGCGTCAGCGACGCCGCCTCGAACCGGCTCAGCCGCTCGCCCGCCCAGTCAGCCATGGGCCCCTTTGGATGCCCGCTCAGCAGTCCTGCCCGGGACAGAGCATCCAGGTCTTTGTATTGCCAATCACCCGGCCCCAGCGTCTGCGCCTGAGTCTGAGTTCCCGCCCAGGCAGCGCTGGCAAGAAGAATCGCTAGAACGGCAACCGCCCACACAGTCCCTCGCCACACTGACATGCTCAACCGTCCTTTCTTCGAGACAAGTCTACGAAAGCCACCTTAGGTCACGGCAGTGAATCCGTCGTGACGGAAGATGAAAGGTTCTGTGACGCCCCAGCCCGTCGGCCAGGGGCTCGCATCTGCCCCCAATGGCCGTTCCGTTGCCGCTGCAAGCCCCAGCGAACCAGAGCCAGTTCCGAGCCAGCTGGTGTTTCGGGACTTCAGTCCCGAAACCATGTCGCGGCCGCTGCGTCGGTACTTCAGCGGCGCCGTCGGCTGCGCCGCCGGCCGGAGTGCCGACGCCCCCCGCCTGCGCGCTCGCCCAGAACGATACACCGGCGGCGCCTGCGCTTCGGGGTCACATCCTCGCTTCCCCGCCCTCACTCGATCGCCCACACATACGACGCCGTCTTCGGGAACAGCACGTTCAGCACCACGCGGACCTCGTTCCCGCGCGCCCCGAAGTCCGCATACGCGTGCTCCAACTCACTGAGGCTGCGGTAGCAGAACAGCAACTGCAGGAACGTGAGATCCGGGAGGCTCGCCGACGAGCCGCCCTCAGGCGCCCACGCCGCCGCCTTCCGCAGCCTCCCGTTCCGGAATGCGAGCAGCAGTCCGCTCCTGTAGAAGCTCAGCTTCAGTTCCCCCGTGTAGCCGCAGATCGGCGATTCCGCGAGTCGTTGCTCCAGCACCGGCGCGATCCGCTTCACGAATGCCGGCAGGTCGGGTACGCGCACGTAGTACGCATACGGCCTCCCCGCCCGCACTGAGTGATCCGCCATCACCTGGCACATCGGATGCTCCGCCGGAAGGTGGAAGCTGAGCCCTTCGAATTGCTGCTTCTGCTTCCCGGCGATCTCGGCGCCTGTCTTCTGCAGATATCGCAGAATGGCCGGCATTACCGACAGCCAGTTCGCCCCGTGTTTCAGCTCGCACGCGTGAACCCCAAACCAGCCGTCGTGCACCTTTTGGCAGTGCGCCAGGAAACCCACCCGCCTGTCGGCAGCGTTCTCGATGATGCGGTAGCTGTCGCTCATCGTCCGGCCGCTCAGTTGGTATCGCCACCCCGCCGGGCTCTGGACCGATGAGACAAGAAAGCGTGCCATACCGTCACGGTAGACCTGAGCGACGAAACTCAGATCCGACTCCCTCGCCTGCCGGAGCCGATACGGCTCCTTCTCGCCCTTTCTCAACTTCGGCACCGCCTGCCGTCGTAGCCCCCGCCGCCAGTCGAGTTCCAGCGCCATCTCATACCCGAACTGGCGGTAGAACCAGGGGATGCCGGTAATCGCCTGCACCAACTCGCCCCGCTCTGCACTCCATTCGTGGATCACCTCGAACTGCGCTCGCACCAGACCGTGCTTGCGGTACTCCGGCAGCGTTCCCACCAACTCGGGCCGCCCGATCGGAAACTCGATTCCGCCATAGCACCACGCCTGTGGGATCAGACACATGGATGAGATGATCGCGCCGGAGCGAGTGTCCTCGACGATGGTGAAGTCTTCTGCCGTGAAGCCCGGCCGTCGCCCCGATGCCAGATCGCGCGTCCAGTTCATCACCCATTCATCCGGCCCCCCGCCATCGAGGTGAATCCGGCCGTTGAACTCCGCCAGCGCATCCGCATCTTCGCTGCGCCCGCGCCTCAGCACCAGCCCATCGCCCAGCTCCCTCAGTGCCTGTTTTTCTCTGCTCGCGCGAGCCATCGGCATCTCCCTTCGCACGGCGATATCGAATGGAAACGCGCCCACCTGGCGCCACCCCTAATGACTTTCGCTCAAAGAAGTAGGAGCGAAAGTCATCAAAGGACCAACGAATGCCTAAAAGGAGACGTTCGCCCGATGTTACTTCATTGGGCGAACGTCCGTTGGATGGCGTGAGGCAGGCGCGTCGCGGGCCGAAATCTATCGTTTTCTCGCCGGTCGGCCGAGGCCGATTCTACCGATGAGCGACCGCGTTGTCAAACGCGTCTTTTCTTCCCTGTCTATTCTTCTCTATTCTCT
>JBEKKD010000084.1:0-11728 GCA_050010895.1 Armatimonadota bacterium | reverse complement strand
CGTAGCGAGGAATCACGTCTTTCTTGACGTTGTCGACTAGGGAGAGGCTTGTAGGGCAGTCCGTCAGCCGACGGAGTGTCTCCTGCCCCTGTGAGAGCCGGGCCTGCCGTTGCGTCGGTGCTTCAGCGCCGCCGTCGGGAGTGCCGACGCTGCCGTCAATCCGAACGAGGGGGATACCATGACCGAGGGGGCCGTACTCGAGTTGGGCAGAGGGGCAGTCGTCACCGGGTTGGCGGCGTGCGCGCCGACGCTGATCGCAGGGCTGATCGTCGGTGTCGTGGTCAGCGTCGTGCTCGCGGCCACCCAGATCCAGGAGTTCACGCTCACGTTCGTCCCCAAGCTGGCCGCCATGGCCGCCGTGGGAGCGTTCACCGCGCCCTGGGTGCTCAGAACCCTCGTCAGTTTCACTCATTCGGTGCTGCAGCAGATGGCGGCCGCGGGGCGATAGTGTGTTCACCGTTCACGTCGATGTGGATCAGCTCATGCGCGTTCTCCTGCTCTTCTGCCGGGTGGGCGGAGTGATGTTGGCCGCGCCCGTCTTCGGAAGCCAACGCGTTCCCGCGCAGGCGAAGGCCGCTCTCGCGCTGATGATCGCCATAGTCCTCACACCAGTCGCCGGGCCTGTCCCTGAGAGTGGGAGCGCGATAGCGATCGGCCTGGCGGTCGCCTCCGAACTCATGATCGGCCTCGCCATCGGGTTCGGCGCGAACCTGATTTTCGTCGCCGTCACCATGGCGGGTGAGCTGACCGACCTCCAGTCTGGCTTCGGGTTCGCGGGAATGGTGTCGCCCCAGACCGGTGATCACGTATCGGTCATCGGGCAGCTTCAACTGAGCGTCGCCTGGCTGATCTTCCTCGGCGCCAACGGCCACCACATGATCCTGAAGGGGCTGGGCGCCAGTCTGGCAGCCATTCCCCTCGGCGCCTCACCCGGATTCGCCGCCCCCGCGCTCACTCACGCTACCGCCGCCCTGATCGCGACCGCGGTGCGCATGTCCGCTCCGGTCGTTGCGGCGGTGCTGCTCGCCGACTTGGCGCTCGGGTTGCTCACCCGCGCCGCGCCCCAGATGAAACTGCTCGCCATCGGCTTCCCCATCAAGCTCGTGGTCGGGCTGTGGGCGACGCTGCTCGCGCTGCCGCTTCTGGCGGGCGCCGAGCGCGGGCTGCTGTGGACGATGGAGCAGATTCTGTCAGCAGTGCTGACTGGCATGAGGACCTGACGTGGCGGAGCGCACCGAACAAGCTACACCGAGACGTCGCCACGAAGCGCGCAAGCGCGGCGAGACGCCGCGCAGCTCCGAACTCGCGGGCGCGGCCGCGCTCCTCGGCGCGCTGCTCTGCATGCGTCTCTGCTGGTCATCGGTGCTGGACGCGGCGAGCCGCATCGCGCGTTGGGGCCTCGGCGACTGCGCGCGCTGGCCGCTCGAGGTCGAATCCGTGTCGGCGCTTGCCGCCACGTCCCTCGCCTTCGCCGCGCAGCTTGCCGGACCGGCCGCGCTGGGCGCCTGCGCAGCCCCCCTGGTGGCGAATCTGGCCCAGTCCGGCTTCCTCGTGAGCGCCCAGCCGCTGGCCATGAACTGGCGCCGCCTCAGCATCGCCCAGGGCATGCGCAGAATGTGCTCGATGCGCGGCTTCTTCTCGGTCGCGCGGTCCCTTCTCAAAGTCGCGGCAGTCTCGGCAGTGACCTACGCCTTCATCTGCAGCCGATGGACGGAGATGCTGCAGCTCGGGCACGGGAGCGCGCTCAGCGCGGGAGCGGGCCTCGGCCACCTCATCTGGGGGCTGCTCATCCAGGTCGCTCTCGTGCTCGCCGTGGCCGCGGCCGCCGACTACGCATTCGAGCGGCGCGACTTCGAAAAGAACCTGCGCATGACGCGCCAGGAAGCGCGTGAGGAGCACAGGCGCGCCGAGGGCGACCCACTGATTCGCTCCCGAATCAGGGAACGGCAGCGAGCCACGGCGCGCCACCGCATGATCGAGGCGGTGAAGAAGGCGAGCGTGGTGGTCGTGAACCCCACCGAGATCGCGGTAGCGCTTCGCTATGACGTGGCCAAGACGCCCGCGCCCGTCGTCGTCGCCAAAGGCCGCCATCTCATGGCCCAGCGCATCCGCGAGCAGGCGGAGAAGCACAGCGTCCCTATTCACCGCCATACTGACCTGGCGCGGTCGCTCTACCGCTCCGTGCCGATCGGCCGGCAGATCCCACCCGAGCTCTACCAGGTCGTGGCTGAGATCCTCGCCTTCGTCTATCGCACCACGGGCAGGAGAGCGGTCTGATGGCGGAGCGCGCGATGACCATGGGACGCGGGATTCCCGAGCAACTCGCGCGGCACAGCGACCTGCTGGTCTCCGGCGGCGCAGTGTTGGTCGTCGCCATGCTGGTCGTCCCGCTGCCGCACTGGGTGCTCGACGGCCTCCTGGTGATGAACATCGGCCTGGCGCTCACCGTGCTGCTCGTGACCGCCTACACCACCCACCCGCTCCAGTTCTCGGTGTTCCCGTCGCTGCTGCTGGTGGCGACGCTCTTCCGGCTCGCCATCAACGTCTCGGCGACCCGGCTGATCCTGCTGCATGCCAACGCGGGCGCGGTGATCGCGGCCTTCGGCAGCTTCGTGGTGGGCGGCAACTACGTCGTCGGTCTGGTCGTGTTCGTGATCCTGGTGGTGATCCAGTTCGTGGTGATCACGAACGGCGCGGGCCGGGTGGCCGAGGTCGCCGCCAGGTTCACGCTGGATGCCATGCCGGGCAAGCAGATGGCGATCGACGCAGACCTGAACGCGGGCCTTATAGACGACTCGGAAGCGCGCCGGCGGCGCGAGGAGATTGCCCGCGAGGCGGACTTCTACGGCGCCATGGACGGCGCCAGCAAGTTCGTGCGTGGCGACGCCATCGCCGCCGTGATCATGATCCTGGTCAACGTCATCGGCGGGTTCATCATCGGAATGGCGCAGCGGGGGATGGACCTGCCGACCGCGCTGCGGACGTATACGCTGCTGACCGTCGGCGAAGGCCTGGTCACTCAGGTGCCGGCGCTGATCATGGCCACCGCCACCGGCCTCATCGTCACGCGGTCATCGTCGGGCGCGCCCCTCGGCCGCGAGCTCGCCTCCCAGGTGTTGGGGAGTCACCGCGCGGTCGGTCTCGTCGCCGGTACCCTCGCCGCCCTGGCGCTCGTGCCCGGCCTGCCCAAGCTGCCCTTCCTTGCGGTCGCAGCCGGCGTCGGCCTGCTGGCCGCCGCGGTGAAAAACGCCGCCGCGCAGCAGCGCCCCGCGCCCTCTCCGGCGCGCGCCGCCGCGCCCGCCTCCGAGCACCTCGTCGAGCTCGCCGCCATCGACCCGGTCGAGCTGGAGATCGGCGTCGAGCTGATCGCGCTCGCCGACCCCGCGCACGGAGGCGATCTTCTCGGACGCATCACCACCTTGCGGCGCCGCATTGCCGAAGACCTCGGGCTGATCGTGCCGCCGGTGCGCGTGCGCGACAACCTCAGCCTGCGCGGCAGCCAGTACGCAATCAAGCTCTCCGGGGCGCGCGTCGCCCAGGGCGAGGTCAAGCCGGGCTACGTGCTCGTGATGGGCCCTGTGGGGCAGCCTGGACAGCCCCCCACTCAGATAGCCGGCTTCGACACCGTGGATCCCGCATTTGGCCTTCCCGCGCGGTGGGTCCCGGAGTCGCGTCAGGCCGAAGCCCAGATGATGGGGCAGACCGTCGTGGACGCGAGCACCGTCCTGCTCACCCACCTCGGCGAGGTGCTCCAGTCTCATGCGACCGAGATCCTGAGCCTTCAGGACGTGCGACAGATGCTCGACCACCTGAAGCAGCAGTCGCCCGCCATCGTGGAGGAGCTGACGCCCAAGCTGATGTCTGTGAGCGAGATTCACGGCGTATTCGCGAACCTGCTGCGAGAGCGCGTCCCGATCCGCGATTTGCCGCGCATCTGCACTGCGCTCGCCGCACACGCAGCCGCGATCAAGGACACGGACGAGCTCACCGAACTGGTGCGCCGTGCGCTCACCCGCACCATCACCGCGCTCTACTGGGACGATGCACAGACGCTCTGGGTGACCGCCCTCGACCCCGCGTTGGAGGGCGAACTCGTGGCGCGCACGCAGCCCGTCGGCACCAAAGTGCCGACTGAGCCATCGCCCGACACGCCCCCAATGCCCGACTTCCTGGACAGGCTGACACGTGCGACTCGGCGTCAGATGGAGCGACTGATCTCGCTCGGGCATTCGCCGGTGCTCCTGTGCAGCCCGCGGGCGAGGCCGCTGGTGCGCGCCGCGCTCGAGCGTCGCGTCCCGTCAGCCGCCATCCTTTCCCAGGCCGAGATCGCTCCGGAGGCAAAGATCAAGTCCATCGGGCTGATTACCTTGGAGGGGACACATGAAGATCAGTGACCTCGTTTCAGGCGCTGCGCTGGCAGTCGGAGTCACCGCCTTCGGCCTCACCGGCGCGCTCTCGCTCCGCGCCGGGGTTGAGCCGCTCTACGCCGTGGCACGGGGAATCGCCGCGTTCGTAGCCGTGGTCTGGGTCGCCCGCGCCGCAGCCAACGCGCTCGACGTGCTGGGGCCAGTCGCCGATGAGCAAGACGCGATCAGCCCCGAGCGCGACCGGCCGGCATGAACTTGATTGTCATTGAGAGCCGCCATGGTCCGCTCACGAGCCATGGCGCGCGTCCGGTGTCCGGTGTTTCGGGACTTCAGTCCCGAAACCGTGTGGCCCGACGCCGATGTTTCGGGTGAAACCATACGAACCTACTAGGGTGGAGGGGAATCGATGAGGGGAATCACCAGCCGTACGAGCGGCGCTCTGCCGGCGCCTGGAACCGATCCGGGAAATGGCAGCAAGGGCGCACTCACTGCGCTCTGGGAGCAGTATGCCGGAGCCCCGACTCCGCAGCTTCGGCGGAGACTGATCGAGGCCTACGCGCCGCTGGCCCGCTATGTGGTGGACCGCATGAACGTGAGGCCGGGCCCGTCGATGGGATATGACGATCTGCTCAGCCAGGCGCTCGTCGGGCTGATAGACGCCGTGGACCGTTTTGATCCCGGGCGGGGCATCAAGTTCGAGACCTACGCCTACCACCGCATTCGGGGAGCGGTGATGGACATGCTCCGGGACATGGACTGGCTGCCGCGTTCCCTGCGTCAGCGCGAGACGGACCTGGCCGCAGCCTTCACCCGGTTGCAAGGATCGCTCGGCTGCGCGCCCAGCGACGACCAACTCGCCCAGGCCATGGGGATCTCCGTCGAAGAGCTGGACGCCATCGCCCAGGATCTTGCCTTTCAGGCGATGCACTCCCTCGACGAGGCGATCGCGGGAGCCTCCGGGGGATCGCAGAACATCCACGGCTGGGAAGACGCCGCCCTGGTCGATTCGATACCGGACCCGCAGGCGGCATCGCCCCAGGAGCACGCAGAGCGGCAGGCAGAGCGGGATCTGCTCGCCAAGGCAGTCGAGGCCCTGCCCGATTCCGAGCGAACGGTGGTCAGTCTCTACTACTACGAGGGGTTGACGCTCAAGGAGATCGGCCGAGTGATGGGTGTCACGGAATCGCGCGCCTGCCAGATTCACGGCAGGGCGATCCTGCGCATGCGCGCCCACATTGCGCCGATGCTGGCCTTGCCCTGATAGCCTGTGCACGGGATGGGCAGGCATCATGGGAGCCCGCAGAGGGGCTCCCCTACGGCCGGGGCAGGAGACTCGCTCCTGCCCTACGTGTCGCCCTGGCCGCCTTACCTATAGAGTTTGTTGCATTATGGTTAGAAGTGCCATAGTGCAAGAAACTCTACAGCGCACCCCGTAAGGCTCGCACGGCAGATTCTCTTGCATTACGGTCCTAACCGTAATGCAAGAGAATCCGTAGCCGCGCGGCGCGCCACCTCCGCCCACGCCTCCCGCAGATCGGCCACCAGTGCCATGACCGCCGCGATTCGCGGCTGGTCATCGTCGGCATCGGCGGTCACCAGCTCGTCGAGCCAGCGGGCGTAGATCGCGAAGAGATTCCCGGCCAGCTCCGGAGACGCGGTCCTGTCCAGGGAGCGCGCCAGGTCGATGATCAGAGCCTGCGCCCGCGCCAGACCGAGGTGCTTCTCGTAGTAATCGCCGGTCTCCAGCCCGCGGCAGGCTCTGCCCAGGAATCGCAGGATGCCGTCGTAGGTGAGCACGACGAGCTGCTCGCGGCTGGCCGTAAGCACCTGGCTCTGCTGATAGCTGCGCAGGGCGAGCGAACCGCCATCCCGGGGCGAGATAGCAGCGGATTCAGAGTGACCAGCGTCGTCGAGGGTGAAGTCCATGTGCTTAGGCGATCCGGTGTTCTTGGGGTGCGGGCTCCCATGATACCTGAACGACCGGGCGACCCGTGAGGGTCGCCCCTACTGCCCTATAGAGTTTCTTGCATTATGGTTAGAAGTGCCATAATGCAAGAAGCTCTACAGCGCACCCCGTAAGGCTCGCACGGCAGATTCTCTTGCATTACGGTCCTAACCGTAATGCAAGAGAATCCGTACATCTAGCTGCTGCTCGCATTCTTCGCCATCTGCGTGACCTGCCCCGTAATGTACTGGCTGATGGACTGATAGCGACCCATCGCTTCCTCCATGCTGGTGAATTCCGCCTTCATGCGCGCGTTGTCAGCGTCGATCGTCTCCTGGGTTTGCTCGATCTCCTGGTCGATCTGGTCTGTCTCATCACTGATGCTCGTCTGCGCGTCCGCTATGGTGCCGTCGGTGGCGTCGGTCGCCAGAGCCGTCGCCCGGGATGCCGAGGCCGCGGCGCCAAGCGTGAAGGTCGCCCTGCCGCAGCTCCCCGGCGCGGTCGCGGCCACCATGATGACGAGACCCTTCGACGCCCCGGCGGTCCCCGTGAGCTGCCGGCCCGAGCCGGTTGCGGCTTCGCCCCCGATCGTGCCCTGCACGTCCAGGCCGATTGCGCCGCTGCCAAGACCTGCCTCGCCCACAGCGCCGTCATCCGTGACGGAAACGCTGCCAATGCCGCTCGAGCTGCCGCTCTGGTTCGACCTGCTGGATACCGCCTCGATGCGATAGGCCGAGCCGTACGCCGTTCGCGTCAGCGTCAGGTAGGTCCCGGTTCCCGTGCCGTCCGCGCCAGTGGCACTGGCAGCTACGCCTGTCTCGGACTGGTGGGCGTTGATGGCGGCGATCACATCCGCCTGCGTCATGCCTGCGGTTAGGCTGATTGCTCTCCCGCGGATCGTGAGCGCTTCGTTCGCGTCGAGCGGCGCTCCTTGCGCCGCGCCGGCGGTCACGCGCGACTGGGTCGCAGCTTGCGTGACATCGACCTCCCAGCCGGCGGCGCCTGATGGCATGGTATCGGCGCTAGAGGTGAGGTAGGTCACCTCGGGGCTGGTCGTCTTGCCTATCGCGGCGAACACCTGGGCGACATCATCCGGTCCGCTGGCAAGAGCCGCGGCGAGCGCGTCGGTGTCTAAGGAGAGCGTTCCATCCGAGAGGGTGCTGATGCCGATATCGGACAGGGCGCGCGAGCCGCTGGTGATTCCCAGCACCTCGTCAGTCATCGCCCGACCCAGGTCGGCCTGAAGCGATTCCAGACGGTAATCGCCAAAGAGCGTCCCGCTGGCGCCAGTGTCCGGATCGTACTGAAACTGCTCGGCGAAAAAGTTGATGATGGCGTTGTAAGCATCAACGAAGCCGGAAACCTGCTGCTGGACCGCCGAGTTGTCCTGGGAGACGGTGAGCGTGACGGGCGTGCCCGGATCGGCGCCCAGCAGGTCGATAGTCACACCGGGGATGGCACCCTCAACACGGTTACTACTGCTCGTGACGGTGATGGCGCCCGCCCCGGTGCCGAGTGTCATTTTGGCATCCCGGGCCGCCTGCAGATCGGCGAACGCGGGCGCAGTTCCCCCGCTGAGCGACGTCTGCACCTGCATCTGCCCGGCCAGACCGCTGGTTTTGGATGTCAGGACGAGACGATAGGGAGCGCTGCTGCCGTCGTTGATGATCGATGCGCTCACGCCGGCGTCCGCGGCGTTGATGGCATCGCGCAGTTCCGCGAGCGTGAATCCGTCGACGGAGATCACTGTCGGATCGGCGTCACCCACCGCGAGCGAGATCGTCCCCGACCCGACCTCGGTGGCGCTGGTATCGGCGAATCCCTGCGATGCCACCTGGTGCGACTGTGCCAGTTGCTCGACCGAGAAGCTGTACATGCCGCTCATCGCGTCCGACGACGCCGTGGCGGCCGCCAGGTCGGCGTGATTGACGGATGCTTTCTGCGTGTCAAATGTATCCGGCGTCGCCAGTGAGACTGCTGAAGTGCTGAACGCCAGCAGCGCGGCCTCGAGCTGCGACCAGGCCGTTGACTGCTGCTTCAACTGGTCTTCCTGCGACTGCATCCGGGTGATCGGCGCCTGCGCGGCCTGCGCCAACTGATCGAGTATCGAGTTGGTGTCCAGGCCCGAGATGAGTCCGCCAATGGATTGGGTGGCGCTCATGCGTTCCTCCTACGCGCGCTTGTCCAGCGCGCGAGTCACGACATCCCTCAAGTCGGCCATCAACTGCAGGATCTTCTCCGGGGGAATCTGCCGGACCACCTGGTCCGTCTCCGGCCGGATCAGCACCACCACGATCGAGTTCGCGGAGGCGTCGAAGCGATAGCTGGCGGCCAGCGGGGCGGGCCCTGCGGGCCGCCGATCGGACGAAGCCGGGGGGGACGGTCGCCGATCGGCGGCCTCAACGCGGCCAGGGGGCGGGAGTTCCGATGAGCCAGTGGATGCCCGTCCGCTGGAGGCGGATGGGGATGGAGCGCCCGGGCAGCGGTCCGGCGGGTCTGCCACCGGGCAGCGGCCCCGAGCTATGGAAGGGAGGGGTTCCAGGGTTTCCATTTCCACTCACTGGCCTCGTGAGGCAGGCATCTCAGCCTGCCGATTCAGCCGCCTGGCCTCGCAGGGACTCTCTACAGTGCGCTCGCGGATGCCGTTGCGTCGGTACTTCAGTGCCGACGCTGCGCGGGTAGGGACAGAACGCTGTGGTTGCTGCCCCTACCCGCTGCTATCCAGCCGGCTCCGGAGGAGCGAGGGCGGCGGCGCGCCGCCGCCTCCCGAGACTGGCCTATTAGCGCAGCATTTGCAGGATGACCTGCGGCGCCTGGTTGGCTTGCGTCAGCATGGCGCCACCGGCCTGCAGCAGGATCTGGTACTTGGTGAAGGAGACCATCTCCGCTGCCATGTCGGTATCTCGGATGCTGCTCTCGGACGCCAACACGTTCTCCTGAGCGACCCCCAGGGAGTTCAACGCGCTCTCCAGCACGTTGCGCTGCAGCGAACCGAGACCGGCTCGCTGAGTCGAGACCTGGGAGATGGCCTGATCCAGGAGCAGAATGGCGTCGTTCGCGCCGGTCGTGGTCGATACGTCGATCTGCGAGACGTTCTGCGCGCCGCCGGCGCTCAGGCCCGTCGCGCCCACGCCGAGGAGCGTGGTCGCAGTGCTCTGAAGAGCGGCCGAGACGGTCTGACCGGCATTCGCGCCGATCTGGAAGGTCAAGGTGCCGGCCGTGACCGCGACATCCATCGTATCATCCGCCGCCCCGCCGGTGATCAGCATCGACAGGCCGGAACTGGCATAGCCTCCGGTGCTGGTCCAGAGTTGGCCGGTGCCTTCAACGGCGGTGGCGTACTCACCCGTGTGGGCCTCGACATTCACGCCCTGGGTGAGCGTACCAGCCGCGAGTGCAAGCCCGGCCGCGGTGAGATCGACGGTGCTGCCGGTGGTGTCGACGTTGTGAGCGGAGCCGTAGGCGGTCTGCTGCAGCGTCAACACGCCCGCGGCCTCAGTGGCGCTGACGCCGCTCTGGGCGGTCTTTCCGTTGATCGCCGCGGCAACCTGAGCCGCCGTGCTGTTCGCAGCGATGTCGATGCCGACACCGTTGAGCTTCAGCACGCCCGCGGCATACGTGCCAGCGACCGCCGCGCTGCCTACGAGGTTGGTCTGAGTGGCCGCTTGGTCGATGGTGATGGTGTAGCTGCCGGCTTTCGTGGCGTCTGTGCCGGAGACGAAGGTGCCTGCGGCCGCGCCGGTGGTGCCAGTGATCTGGCCCATGACGCCGGCGGTGCCGTCCAGCAGCTTCTTGCTGCCGAACTGGGTCTGGGCGGAAATGCGGTCCAGAGATCCGATCGCCGACTGGATTTGGGCCTGGTCGGCTGCGATGGCAGCCGTGTCGTTCGCACCGGCGTTGGCGGCATGGACCGCCAGGTCGCGCATCTGGCGCAGGATGTTGTGGACCTCCTGCATCGCGGCTTCACTGGTCTTGATCAGGTTGACGGCCTGCCCGGTGTTGGTCATCGCCTGGGCGAGGCCCTGCGCCTGAGCGCGAAGACCTTCGGAGATGACCAGACCGGCGGGGTCGTCGGCGGCGACGTTGATGCGGTAACCTGACGAGAGGTTCTCGATCGACTTGCTGAGGGCTGCGTCGTTCACGCCCAACCAACGGTGAGCGTTCAATGCAGCGGTGTTGAGGTTAATCCGAAGTCCCATTGGGTTCTTCCTCCTTGAAAATCACCTGGCTGGTAAAGCCAGGGTCGGCATCATGCCTGAGGGGGTGCATCCGGCGCGCCGGGGGCGCGCTCTTCACACATATGCGTCTCAACCGTGCGCTCTGCGATGTCTCCTTTCGTGTCCCGCGTGAGTGCGAGTCAGGGAGGGCCCGCCATTGACTCTTTCGGAATCGCAGTCCGCGGACTTGAGGCGCGGGCCGGGCAATTGCGCGGGGCCGATCGCCGCCGCGCCTCCGACCCGAACGGCCGACTCGGCCGCGGCGAGATTTTCCTGCTCGACCTGCTCGATCAATTCGGCCCGGTAGATCGGCACGCCCCTGGGCGCGGCGAGGCCCAGGCGTACCTGATCGCCGCGCACGCTCACGACAACGATCTCGACGTCGTCGCCGACTCTGATCCGCTCACCCGCTCTTCTGGTCAATACGAGCATCTTCAGCGCCCCCGTCCTGTGCCAGCATGTGTCGTGTGATGTAGCGATCATCGTCCAGGATGACCTGCCTCGCCCTGCGCGTCGCGGTGTTGATGACGATGGGCGCGGCGAGATTCGTCACCATCGCCCGGCACTCGTGCAGCACCGTCACCAGCGTCACGATGGCCGCTTCGGCCGCGTTCTCCAGATCCAGTCCGGCCGCGTCGGTCTCGGGCAGTTCTATGTCATAGGCCGGGAAGAACGCGTGCGGCTCGACGGTGAGGAACGCGATGCGCGGGTCGTTGAGGCACTGGAGCCAGCGCAGCACCGAGCCGCCCTGGTATGGGAGCAGGCAGCACTCTCTCACATCCGGGAAGCCATAGAGGCCGTCGGTGAACGTGAGAATCGCCTCCTCGGGCACATCCATCTCGCCGAATCTCGGGGTGTCCACACGCATCGATGGCGCTTCCTATCTCAGGTAGTCCAGCAGACTCGCCCGCTGCAGGACGGAGGCGGCCGCGGCGGCGGCCTGATAGGACAGCTCCTGCGACCGCAGATCGGTCACGGCCTCCGTGAGGTCGGCGTCCTGCACTTGGGACAGCAGATCCTGGAACGTCAGCTTCACGCTCTGGAGCTGCGTCTTCGCCAGCTCCACATGCTGCGCGCGAGCGCCCAACTCCGCGCGCAGCGACAACACGCGCTGCGAGTGCTGATCCAGCGACGCGAGCGCATCGCTGACGCCCGCGCTGTCGTCTCCGCGCAGAGCGGCCTCCAGCTTGCCCAGCGTC
>JBEKKD010000083.1:0-11747 GCA_050010895.1 Armatimonadota bacterium | reverse complement strand
TACGGCGGCCGCGGGGTGCGGTCGCTTCGGCATCGGGCCCGCTCTGCAAGCCCGGCCGCCATCTCCTTTCCGGCGACCATGCCGGATTCGGTTTCGGCGAACTCGGCAAGCAGGCGGGTCGTCGCCTGCAGAGACTCAAGCTCCCGCATGCAGTCGTCACACTGAGGCAAGTGGGAGGCAATGCCCTCAGCCTCTCGCTGAGAGACCTCGCCGAGAAGGAATGCGACCAACCGCGGTTGTGCCTGTTCGCATCGCATGTCAGTTCAATGGGGCTGCGGCGAAGCTGCGGATCCATTGCCGCCGTCGTGCGGCAATGGCACGATACCGTCCGCCTGGAGCTTGTCTCGAAGGGCACGGGTGCCGTGGAAGAGCCGCGTCTTCACCGTATTCCTGGGCACGCGCAGGGCCTCGGCGATCTCGCTGCAGTTCAGCTGCTTGAGGTAATAGAGCGCCAGTGTAGTACGCTGGACCTCCGGCAGCGAATTGATGGCCGTAGCGATGAGATGCGCCTGCTCCCGGTCTACCGCTATGTCAACCGGGTTCTCGGTAACGCTTCCGTGGCCGTCGTGAAGCGGCACTTCTGTGAGACGGGGATCGGAACGACGTCTGCGGCGGTGCTCAAGGCAGACATTGACGGCGACTCGATGCAGCCAGGTCGTGAAGGTGGATCGATGCCGAAAGCTGGGAAGGGATCGGTAGGTCTCGAGGAACACCTCATCGGTGATCTCCTCGGCCCACTCATGGTCGCCGGTCATCCTGAAGACGAGCTCCAGGATCCGCTGCCTGTGGTACGCGACGAGAACATCGAAGGCGGTCTTATCGCCTCGACGGAACCGCTCTACCAGTCGCGAACTGAAGTCGAAGAACGTCGAGGACACTGCACCCTACCCCTCTTGACCAACGCTCGCGGTGCGGTTCGACGATGGGCACCGCCCCTCCTCTTGCCGGAATGACCGTCTGCGGCGGCGACTCGCCGGTGTGCGGCCTCGGTTAGAGGTGCCGGCGGTCTCGATCGGCCCGGCAGCTACGGACGTTCGCCCAATAAAGCAACATCGGGCGAACGTCTTCCCTCGGGCATTCACCGGTCTTCTGACGACCTTCGCCCTCACCTCATTTGGGCGAAAGTCACTAGACAAGTTGTCCGTGCCCGGCCGTCACCTTCTCGAACGCCGTATAGATGTCGTCGACGTCTCGATCCGAACCGAGCAGCAGGCTGTGAAACAGCCAGATCACCTCGTTGCAGAGCGTCTCTGCCGTCGGACAGCTCACGCCGCAGTAGTCAACCGTGCCGGAATAGTGCCCGCAAGTGGCCGGACAGCCCCGGCCGCGGAAACGCCTCTGCTGAAAGACGGGGTTCTTGTAGAGAGGCTGACCGTAACCTGCAGAGCAAGGGATCCCTTCGGCGGAGAGTGCCTGCATGAACCTGTCGCGCGAGATGCCACTCAGCTTTTCAGAGCGCAAGCGGACTGCGTAGAGATGGTATGCTCGCCGGTCTCCCGGGGCTGGCTCTGGGTCCAGGGGCTCTATGCCCGGGAGTGATCTGAGCAGTGAAGTGAGACGCTGCCCATTTCGCCATCGAAGATCCGTTTCGTATTCGAGACGCTTCAGGCGCGACCGCAGCAAGGCGGTTTGCATCTCCGTGATGCGAAAGTTGCCGCCGAGCAAGTGGTGTTCGTAGAACGGCCGGCCCTCAACGCGGCCACAATCGCGCAGGCCGGCCGCGCGGGCGGCCACCCGATCATTATCGGTGAGGACGATCCCGCCCTCCCCGGATGGCAGGTTCTTGCTGGCTTGGAAACTGAAGGCGCCTGCATGCCCAATCGAACCGACCTTCTTGCCCCGCCACACGGCCCCATGCGCCTGCGCCGCGTCCTCTAGCAGGGCGATCCTACGCGGCTCCGCGACCTCTGCCAGGCGCGCCATGTCGGCCGGGAGACCGGCGATGTGAACCGGCACGATCGCCCGCGTCCGCGACGTGATGAGCGCGGCAACGGAGTCGGGGTCGATGTTCATCGTGTTCGGCTGAACATCGGCGAAGACCGGAATGGCATTCGCGAGAAGCGCGCTCGTCGCAGTCGCCTGGAAAGTATAGGCCGGAACGATGACCTCATCGCCCGGCCCGATCTCAAGTGCTTCCAGGGCGACCATCAGCGCGGTCGTGCCGCTGTTGACCGTGATGCCATGACGAGCGTCGTGGTACTGGGCGTATTCCTTCTCAAATGCCTCGGTATGTTGACCCGCGTACGACCACCACTGGCCGGAGCGGAGAGCGTCCGACACGGCTGCGATGTCTTCCTCACGTGGATCAGGCCACGGAGGCCAAGGCGCGCGCCGCACGGCGTCTCCACCAAGGAGCGCGAGCTTACCCATGCCGCCTTCTCCTGTATACAGGGCGCACAGGCCGTGGGATTACAACTTCACGGCCGTGGACTTGGAGGCCTTCAGCACCTCATCGGCCGACACCTCATGACCCAGTCTGTCGGAGAGGTAGATGCCTTCGCTGATGAGCATGGTCTGCAGCGCCAGTTCTGCCGTCGGAAGGAGCTTCACCCGGCCCTGAAGCGCCGCTATCCAGTGGTGCTGTGCTGACTGATAGGCGCTATGCTCTTCGACCAACTGCCCCCAGCGCCAGTCTGCCGAATCCAGGTCGAAGGTAGCATTCATCTCGAGATCGCTCTCGGTGCAGTGGAAGCTAAAGGGGCGCAATCGAATTCCGCCTCTGCTCCCGGCGATACTGCTGCCCTCAAACCCGTCGAGATGGATGGCCCAGGACTCGATGAGATCGAGCGTGAGGTTACCTGCGAAGCGTACGAAGCCGAGCCCCAACTCCTCCACGTCATAGCCGCTGATCTCTTTGCGGGTCGGATCCATTTCGGTTTCCTGATAGATCTTGCCGCTAATCCGCTGGATCTCCGGGAGGCCCAGGAGATACAGCATCTGGGCGATGTGGTAGACCCCCATGTCGTAGAGAGCTCCGCCGGCGGCGATCTCCTTCTTCACGAACGACGCGGTGCCGTAGCCATCGACGTACGGGCGGCCGCGGCGGCGGAAGCCGGTCGAGCGACCATGGTAGAGTTTGCCGAGCTTGCCGGCATCAATGAGCCGCTTGGCCGCCTTAGTTTCTTTCGCGAACAGGGTGCCGAGTTGGATACTGAGGTGCTTCTTTGTCTCCTGGGCGGTATCGTACATCGACTTGGCGTCAACATAAGATCCCGCCATCGGCTTCTCGCAATAGACGTTCTTTCCGGCGCGCATCACCGCGATGCTGACAGGCGCGTGATAGTTGTTGTGCAGGCAGACGTCTACCGCGTCGAGATCGTCCCGGCGCAGCAGCTCTCGAAAGTCCGTGTAGGTGTTCGGGATGTCGAACTCCTGGGCGACCCGCTTCAGTTCGGCCTCATTCACGTCGGCGGCCGCTACCATCTCGGCCCCGTCGATCTTCGCGTAGTTCCTCAGATGTGACTTGCCGATCTGGCCGACACCTATGATTCCCAGGCGAACAGGCTTCATCGTTGCTCCTTTTGCAGCTCGGTCATTGGGCGCCTCTCCGACGCCGCTAGCCGGAATTCGGGATTCACAGCATGGTCCCTTCTGCCTCCCTTGAAGGACAGGCAGAGGGCGAGTAGAGGATAGGTCGGTCGGCAGCGAGTCAAGCTACCACCTGGAGGGCATCTGCCGCTGCTTCGCATATGCGAGCGATGTCGTCATCAGTGTGCGCAGCGGATACGAACAGCGCCTCGAACTGGGAGGGCGGGAAGTAGACACCGCGCGAGAGCATTTCTCGGAAAAAGGCCGCATAACGGGAAGTATCGCTGCCTGCGGCGCCCCGGTAATCCATTACGGGATCGCGGGTGAAGAATAACGTCAGCATCGAGCCGACGCGGTTGGCTGCCACCGGCACGCGCGCTGCCTGGGCGGCCTTCCGGAGCCCACTCTCAAGTCCTGCGGCCTTCCGTTCGAGATCCGGGTAAGGGTTCTCGCGCTCGAGCAGGTCCAGCGTCGCGAGGCCGGCCGCGCAGGCGACGGGATTACCGGAAAGCGTGCCGGCCTGATAGACCGGGCCGATCGGCGCAAGCATCTCCATGATCTGGCGGGTGCCGCCAAAAGCGCCGATCGGGAATCCGCCGCCGATGATCTTGCCGAGAACGGTGAGGTCCGGGCGGACGCCATATAGCGCTTGCGCGCCGCGGTAGCCGACCCGAAATCCCGTGATGACTTCATCGAAGATCAGGAGCGCTCCATGCTCCGAAGTCAGTCTGCGAAGGACCTCCAGGAAGCCGTTCGCTGGCAGCACCACCCCCATGTTCCCGGCGACTGGCTCGACGATGATCGCAGCGACGTCCTGGCCGGCGCTCTTCATCAACTCCTCGACTGAGCCGATGTCGTTGTACGGGATGACTATGGTTTCGGCTGCCCACGCTGCGGGGACGCCTGGAGACCCGGGCAGACTCAGTGTCGCGACTCCGGAGCCTGCCTGCGCGAGTAGGCCGTCGCTGTGACCGTGATACCCGCCCTCGAACTTCACGATCTTTACCCGATTCGTGTAGGCGCGGGCGACGCGAATCGCGCTCATCACCGCTTCGGTCCCGGAATTGACAAGTCGCACCAACTCCACCGACGGCAGAGCCTGCACGATGGCGCGGGCGAGCTCGACCTCAGCCTCGGTGGGCGCGCCGAAGGTAGTGCCCAGCCGCGCAGCGTCGCACGCTGCGTCGACGACTTCATGCCGAGCGTGGCCCAGTATCAGCGGGCCCCACGACGCTACGCAGTCGATGTACTCGTTGCCGTCGACATCCCACACCCGCGGGCCGGCGCCCCGAGCGATGAAGCGGGGGTCGCCGCCGACAGCCTTGAACGCCCGCACGGGGCTGTTGACGCCCCCTGGGATCAGCGTCTGCGCCTCCGCGAATAGACGTGTGGAACGCTCAAGAACCTGGGTCATCGGTCGCTCCTTTCCGGTCCCTAGTCCGGGCCCGTCACCTCCGAGGCCGTCAGCGCCTCTACTGCAACATGCCGACGCGGCGCCCGGATGAAGCTGGCTGCGACCAAGTTGAGGAATGCGATCGCAGCGGCCGCGACAAACACGTAAGGGAAGCCATACTGCACCCACAGCCAGCCGCCGAGTGTCGGTATCGACATGGAGACAGCATGATCGATGGAGACGCCGACGGAGAGCGAGGCATGGACGTCGGCCTCGGTCTCCGCGATTCTGTCGATGTATGTGGCCCTGGCCATTCCCATTGCGAACAGGATGTTGTCCAACACGTAACAGACATACACCAAGTGGACCGGTCGGGCCAATGGCGTCGCATGAGCGAATCCATAACCCAGGCAGACGCCCATGATCAGGATCGCGTCGAGCATCAGGATTGCCCGCTCTCCGAAGCGGTCGATCGCCTTTCCCAACGCCGGCTGGAAAAAGATGCCGACGATGGATGCGACGATCCAGAGCTTGGCGATAGTCGGCGCCGGCTCGTGAAAGACCTTGATCAGCACCCACGGGCCGAATGTAACGAAGATCTGCTTCCGGGAGCCCGAGAACACGCACAGCAAGTAGTAGAGCGAGTACCGCCGCTTCAGTACGAGCTTCGGGCGCTGCACGCTCCTGGCCGGGAGCGGCGGGACACGCGTCATGGCTGCGGCCGCGACGAGCGCGCCGCAGGCTGCGACGGAGAGGATGCCGCGATAGCTGATGTGGAGGTACTCCAGTCCAAGCCAGACGAGGCTCGAGCCCACGATGGCGGCGGCCACGCCGACGGCGCCTATCTGGCCGAGACGCGCGGCCCGCCTCTCCCGCGGCGCCAGGCTGAGAGCAATGGTGTTGTTGACGGGCATGAGCAGATGATTGCCCGTGCTCCAGAGGACCATGCAGAGCACCATCGGGCCCCAACTGGTGCCGACGCTCACCAGCCCGGCAATGCCGAGAGCGGCCGCGAATGCAGCGAACGCTCCGAGCTTGACCTCGGATAGGAAGAAGAGGGCGCCGCCCACGAGCGCCACGAGAAAGCCTGGCAACTCGCGTGGGAACTCGAGCTTCCCGCGTGCCTTCGCCGTTATATGAAACGTATCGTTCAAGAAGTTGTTGAACGTCGTCTCGAAGATACCGCTCGTGAGCCCCAGCGCGGCCACGACGATGACGAAGGCGATCAGCGCACGCCGGACGTCGCGAACAGGAACAGCCTGCTTGTCAGTGGTGGAAGCTGAGATTCAGTGCACTCCAATACGCGAACTGGATGGGACTAATTGTTCGGGCGAGCGCGAATATCCTTGATCGCCCCGGCGCGACTGTCTCCAGACGCGGAGTGGGCGTGCGGCCGTTCCGCCTACCTCAGACGAGCGAGATCGTGCAGCGCCCCGTCGATCGCCGCGATCGTTCGCCGCTGTGCCTCTCGATCGGGCGGCCGCATCCGCTCGAATCCGCCCTTGAGCCGCTCGAGGTCGCGGGCGTACTCAGGTCGCCGATCGGCAGGCATTCGATCCCGCAGGTAGATCGGAGGCCCGGGCGCCGCCGGGTCCTCCTTCCAGATCAGCGGCTCCAATGACAATGGCCCTTGGCCGAGCTTGAAGTCGGATCGCGAGAAATACGCGTGCTCGCCGCGCGCAAACAGCGCCACGAGATCCTCCGCCGCGGCGTCCTGCACCTGGTAGACTGCCTCCAACGCTTCATGCAGCGCGACTTCCGGGGCCGTGGTGGGGGCCGAGAGCAGGCGCGCGCCCGTCCGCCAGGACACCTCCTCCACCGGGTTGTAGAACGGCCGGTAGAAGTACTCGCACGCGCGGCCGCCATCCCTGTAGAGCTCCGCCAGGGCGCGAGCCGAGCCCAATCCGCAGGGGACGAACCAGCGCAGTCTATCCCAGTGCTGCGGCGGCTCCACGAACACTCCGCCCACCGAGCCAAAGGCACAGGACAGTCCTGCGACGATCTCTGGGCGGCGGCCGCTCCAGGCCGATCGCTCCTGTACCTCGACCATGTAGTCGACGACCTGCGAGACCCGCTGGAGGTGCTTGAACTCGTCCGGTTCGTCCACTCTCAGTCCCCATGATGCCTGCCCGATCACCCATTCAGGCCGCGCTGCCCGTACGTGCTCGGCGCTACGGATGAGCAGGGCAGCATGGTATTCGGCGGGAGAAAGCCTGGCGCAATCCGGGCAGTCACATCTCCCCAGATCGGCGGATTGCATGCTGATCCCATCGAGGCCCCATTCGGGCTTCATCAGGAAATCCAGCACGCGTCGCTGCCAGTCCCACGCCTCCGCGCTGTGAAGGCACATCGCCTGCGAGCTGCCGGCAGACACCCCTGGCACCTTGCGGATGATCTCGTCGAAGCCCCATGAGTAGATGCCCGTGCCGTGCAGCACCTTCAGGCCGCGCTCGTGCACCGCGCCGACGAAGGCATGCAGCCGTCGCCCGCGCTCCGCGTCGATGATGTTGCCAAACGGAACGGGCCAGGCGCGGTCGACGAACAGGCCCCAGACGAGGTTGTAAGCCACGCCCAGTCCGGCCTGCACGTCGAGGAACCTGATCTGGTCGGCCAGCAGTCGATCATCCCATCGAACGCATGGCCAGGGATCGTTCGGCGTCGCGTCAGACGCCAGATCGCGCAGCCAACCATCAGTGACAGCGTACGTGAACCGCTCTATGCTCATGGGGAATCGTCGACGCGACCCGCGTCCTTCACAGGAATGGGGGTGATCAGGGAAGCAGAACCTTCACCACCAGCTTTCGCACACCGGCAGTGCTGTTGCCGGTCCTGATGCCAGGCATATGCCCGTCCACCGGGCAGAAGACCGCGAAAGATCCGGCCGGCACAACAATGGCGGAGAAACCATTCGGCGTGCTGTAGAACGCGATATCTTTCGTCTCGTCATAGGCATCCTCAACCTGCAGCCCGTCGAGCGCGGCGTACCCCATCATCTCGACGCCCTCAACCACGTACTGGATGTCTGCATAGCGGCGGTGCGCCTCGAACCGTCCCTGCTCGATCTGTTTTGGTTGATACGCCTGGGGCAGGGCGAAGAGGCGGTCGCCATCAATGTCGATGCGCCCTGCCGCGGAGCGGGCATCGCCGGCCTGCTGCAGGAACTCGAAAGCGGCTCTCAGATCGGCTATACCGGAATAGAGGTGCCAGTTCTTGAGTTGGTCCGTAATCATTGGTCGCTCCTCTGTTACAGCCACATCGTACCCCCTGATTCGGCACCGGCATTGGGGGAGCCTTCAGGTCGCTGCAGAGTCACTCCCGCCTGACCCGGGATGTCACTTCTACGCAAGGATCACTGGTGTCGTCGAAGGCGGACGGTGGTAAGCCCACTATGGAGATGCGCTAAGGGGGTACGACAGGAATGCAGTCCGTACGGATCGGCCTACATTCTTCATTGGCTCCATGCCAGCTCAGGCGCCGCTAGAATGGTGACAGCCCTGACGCATACTGTGCAAGGCTGATGAGTGGCGCTGGGTAGAGCCCGAAGAAGACGAGAGCACAGCTCAGGACCGCCAGCCCTACCATGCTCGCCGGATCTGCGTCCGGCCATCGGGCTCCGGCGCTCGCGGGATGCAGATAGAGTATGGACAGCACCCGCAGATAGTAGTACGCGGCCAGGCCGCTGTTGAGCACGCCGATCACAAGCAGTACCCAGAGACCGGAATGCGCGGCCGCGGCGAAGATGTAGAGCTTCGCGATGAAACCGACAGTCAGCGGAATACCGGCCAGCGACAGCATGGCGAGCGCGAGAGCGGCGCCGAGCCACGGGCGTCGCAGGCCGAGGCCGCGGTAGTCCTCAAGATCCTCGGCTTCGCCGCCTTCTGTCGACAAGACAGACACAACCCCGAGCGCCGCAATGGTCGTGACGAAATAGGACGCGAAATAGAACCCGATGGACGAGATGCCTTCTGCGCCACCGGCAAGCAGAGGGATGAGCAGATAGCCAATATGCGCGATTGATGAGTATGCTAGCAGGCGCTTGATGTTCCGCTGGAATAGGGCGAGCAGATTCCCGCCGAACATGGTGATGATCGACAGCACCTGCACCAGCATGGCAAGGGAGGCGTGGTCCTGAAGCACGATCGCCGATGAGAAGCGAACGAGAAGGGCAAACACCGCTGCCTTCGATCCGGTCGCTATCAGCGCGCTGATGGGGGCTGGCGCGCCCTGATAGACGTCCGGCGCCCATGTGTGAAACGGTACGACCGCGAGCTTGAACCCAAACCCCACAATGATCAGCCCGATCCCGAACAGCACGAGCGGGGTCCAGTTCCGGCCGTCAGACATTCCGCTCCGGAGCGCAACGAACCCCATCGTGCCGAACTCGGAGTAGAGCATGGCCATCCCGAACAGCAGAAACGCCAGCGCCGCTCCCGCCAGAACGAGATACTTCAGTCCGGCCTCGAGTGACGAGGGCCGTCGGACGGCGTGGCCAATGAGCCCGTACAACGCAACGCTCAGCGCCTCTACGCCGACGAAGAACGAGACGAAATGGATGCTCGCCGACAGCACGAGCATTCCCAAGACGGCAAGAAGAATGAGGCCGTAGTATTTCTCACTGGCCAGAGCCGTTCGCTCCAGGTACCCATGAGAGAAGATGACGATGAACAGAGATCCGAGCAGAAACAGGCCCATGTAAGAGAGCGCGAAGGCATCGACATGGAGCAGGAGCGTGACCTGCCGCGGCGCGAGCGGCGCCGCGACGAAAAGGGAGATGAATGCAGCAACGATGGTAAAGAGACAGATCGTTGCGACCGCGGTGTGGTTGCGCCAGAATGCCCCGACGAGCAGCACCACGACTGCGCCATAGGCGACGATCACGAGCGGCAGCAGGGCCACGATGTCGGTGCTGGTCACCACGGCCTCCGTGCAGGTGGTTCGCTGACATCGGTGCCGATCTCGATCGCACGGGGTACTGCGTGCTCGATCGACGTAAGGGGGGCTCGGGCCGTCAGAAACAGCGGCTGCGGATAGAGCCCGAGCCACAGTATTACCGTGGCCATGATCCCGAGCGCGGTCAGCTCCCGGGCCGAAAGGTCGTTTAGCTGCCATCGCTCAGGGCTCGGCCCGTGCATCGACTCCTGCACCAGTCGAAGAGCGTACACTGTGGACAGGATGAACCCCGCAGAGCCGAGAACGGCCAGTCCCGGGAATGCCTTGAACGCCCCGAGCAGGACCAGGAACTCTCCGAGGAAGTTCCCCATGCCCGGGAGGCCGAGCGCGGCGAGAGCGAAGAGCATCGTCATTCCGCCAAGCCGCGGGGCAGTCTGCCAGAGGCCGCCGAGACGCCCGAGATCCCGCGTGCCTGTCCGCTCCTGTATGCTGCCTGCAAGGAAGAAGAGCGCGCCGGTGCTCACGCCGTGTGAGACAATCTGCATCACCGCCCCCTCGAGTGCGATCTGGTTGCCGGCGTATATGCCGAGCAGGACGAACCCCATGTGGCTCACGCTGCTGTACGCGACCATTCTCTTGAAGTCGGCCTGGGCGAAGGCAAGCACGGCGCCGTAGAGGATTCCGGCCACGCCGAGGACACCTGCCATGGACGAAAAGTTATGGGAGCTGACCGGGAACAGCGGAAGCGCGAATCGCAGCATCCCGTAGGCCCCGGTCTTCAGCAGCAGGCCGGCAAGCAGCACGCTCCCGCCCGTCGGGGCCTCCGTGTGGGCGTCGGCGAGCCACGTGTGGAACGGCACGGCAGGCAGCTTGACCGCGAATGCCAGGAAGAAGCCGAGCATCAACCAGGCTGCCTGGGTTGACGTGAGCGGGGTGCCGATCAGCTCAACGGCATCGAAGGTGAGGACGCCGGACGTCCGCTGGTGGATGAAAACGAGGCCAAGAATCGCTGCCAGCATCAGGAGGCTGCCGATGAATGTGAAGACGAAGAACTTCACTGACGCATAGATGCGCCGCTCGTGCCCCCAGAGACCGATGAGGAAGTACATCGGGACCAGCATCAGCTCCCAGAAGAAGTAGAACAAGAGCAAGTCACGTGCCAAGAAGACCCCGGTCACCCCGGTCACAACCGCCAGCAGACTGAAATGGAACGCGCCGGTATGAGTCTGGATCTCTCGCCACGACGACGCGACCGCGATGACGCCGAGGAAACCGGCCAACAGCACCAGGATCAGGCTCAGGCCGTCCATCACCAGGTGCAGGCTGATCCCCCAGGCCGGGATCCAGTTCGCTCGCTGGTCGAGCGCGATGCCCCCCGACGATGCCGCTCCTCCAGCCCAGGGCCAGCAGGCGAGCGCCAAGAAGAACTGCACGGTGCACGCGGCGAGCGAAATCCACCTCGCGGGTCTGCCGCCTGTCAACCAGGCCGCCGTGCCCCCGATGAACGGTATGAGTATGAGCCACATCAGTATCACGGTGATCGCTCTAGCGCAGGAGTAGAAGGACCGTCACGAGTACCGCCCCGAGCAGCAACCCGGTTGCGTAGCTCCGGACGCGGCCGGACTCGGTGGCGGACAGAGCGCGGTTGCTCATCCAGGCGGAAAAGGCCAGGACGCTGTAGAACACATCCACGAGATCCCCGCGGCCCAGCCGGGCCGCCGCCACGTACGGTCGGACGACTGCACGGTCGTACAGCGAGTCGAATCCCATGCCCACGAGCACAAACCGTCTCACCATCTCATAGCCCGGCGTCTGGGCGAGGTGGCCCACCCAGGCCGGCGCCCGAACGAAGAGCCAGTAGGCGAACCAGATGGCGGTGAGCGTCTCCACAGCCGACAGGGCCAGGAAGCCGGCTTCGCCCCGTACGGACATCGGT
>JBEKKD010000082.1:0-11761 GCA_050010895.1 Armatimonadota bacterium | reverse complement strand
GCCGCAGTGGCCGCCACCTACGGCGGCGTGATCGTCTCCTCCTCGGCATTCGACGGCCCGGTGACCTTGATGAGCGTGATCCGGCCGTTCTCCGAATAGGCATTGCCGCCGGCGCCGTAGATGCGCGTGAAGCTCGAATACGGCGATATGTAACTGGTGCCGACGTAGGCGAGCAGGCCGGACTGGAACTCGAGCAGCGAGAGGAACACATCCTCGATCTCGGAGCCCACGAGCTTGTCCGTCGAGAGCGCGGTGGCGCGCCGCACCGGCCCGAAGAGGTAGTGGAGGGTGTCGAAGTCGTGGACGGCGAGCTGCATGAGCGGCCCGCCCGGCGCCTCATCGCGATGCCACCGCCACTCCTTCGCCGTCACCCGCGTGCCGCCGGAGTGCGAATGATTGACTTCCACCATCGCCAACTGGCCCAGCCGGCCGCTGGTCACTATGGCCTTCAGCGCGCGGCTCGCGCCCGCGTAGCGACTGCTGTGCCCGACCATGAGCGTGACGCCGGCCTTCCGGCAGGCCCGGATGATCGATGCCGCGTCGGCAATCGAGTTCGCGATCGGCTTCTCGGTGAACACGTGCTTGCCGGCCGCCGCCGCCGCTTCCGCGGGCGCGCGATGAGCGTTGTTCGGCGTGAAGATGGCGGCCGCCTCGACCCGTGGGTCCCCCAGCAGCGCATCCAGGCTGGCCACAGGCTGGCAGTGATGGGTCTCACCGAACTCCCGCGCGCTCTCAGCGACCTGGTCCCAGCAGGCCACCAACTCGGTCTCAGGCGCGTGCTGGGCTCCGTTCCAGAAGCCCCGTGCCCACCCCCCGGTCCCGATCACGCCGATGCCCAGACGATCCCCACCCATGGTCCCTCACAGTTTTGGTGCGATGTGAGGGTGGGGTTATCCGCGGTGGAATGAAACTCCTCGCGGAAAGTCAGCCGGGCGATGCGAGTGAGACGGGGTTCTACACCGGGGAAGCGAGCTTCCTCGCGAAGTCCTCGAGCTGGAAAGAGGGCACCTGCTGACCGGCCGATGGCGACGGCGGGGTTTCAGGCAGAACGATGCGAAACAACGTGCCGACTCCCGGCGTGCTTTCCACTCCGATCAGGCCGCCGTGATTCTCGATGATGTTCCGGCTCACGGAGAGCCCGAGGCCCGTTCCTTTCCCCTCTTCCTTCGTCGTGAAGAACGGGTCGAATATGCGGTTGAGATCATCCTCGGCGATGCCGCACCCGCTGTCCTCGATCTCGACGAAGACTCGGCGCTGCGGCACCAGGCCCGTGCGGACGGTGAGAACGCCGCCGTTGGGCATGGCGTGGTGGGCGTTGATGATCAGGTTCATGAAGACCTGCTGGAGCTGGCCCGGGTTCGCCTGGATCTGGGGCAGCTTGTCGTCCAACTGCTTGATCACCTGGACGTTGCCGATTGTGAGCTGGTGCTCGCTCAGCATCAGCGTGCGGTCGAGGACATCGTTCACGTCGAGGTGTTCGATGCGCTCCTGCCGGCTCTTGCGGGCGAAGGTCAACAGGCCTTGCACGATCTCGGCGATTCGCTCGGTTTCCACGCGGATGGTCTCGAGGTTCTTCTTGATCAGCGCCGACTGGTCCTCGTCCATCAGCATCAGCTCCGTCCGGCCGAGGATCACCATGAGCGGGTTGTTGATCTCGTGCGCGACGCCGCCGGCGAGCACGCCGAGCGATGCCAGCTTTTCCGAGTGCACGAGTTGAGCCTGAGTGCGGCTGAGTTCGTCCAGAACGGAGAGCAGCTTCTCGAGCTGACGCTGGGAGTCACGGTAGAGCTGCGCCTTCTCCAGCGCCAGGGCGGCCTGATCGGCGAACAGGGTGAGCGCTCGCAGGTCCTCTTCGCCGAATTCGCTGGTGCGCCTCGACTCGTTCACATTGAGCGTGCCGACGACCTGTTCCTCGACGCGGAGCGGCACGGATATCGCAGAGGAGATCTCGCCCTCGCGCCGCCGCAGCGCGCGCAGAATGACCTGGTTCTCGCCGCGCTGCAGCAGCACGGGCTGTCCGGTCAGCGCAACCCGTCCCGATATCCCCTCGCCGAGCTTGATCTTCACGTCCGCATACTCGGCCTCGACGCCTTTGCTGGCCTTGATCGAAAGCGTCCCGTCGGACTCGTCGATCAGCATAACGGAACCGTGGTCGGCGCCGGTCACCTCGATCGCAGTGGTCACGATCAGATCGAGCAGGCGTGGGAGGTCGAAATTCGCGATCAGTGCGTGGCTGAGTTCTCCCCACGTGGTGAGCTGCGCGTCTTTCTTCTCGAGCGCGCGCTCTTTCCGGGTGAGCTCATTGATCAGGCGGCGGTTCTCCCGCCACCGCTCGGCCAGCCTCTCCCGGATATAGGCGGTGATCAGGAGGACCATGATGAGCAGGAAGCACGTGGTGATGTCGCTGCCCAGCACCGTGATCAGCGGCGCTGCGAGCGCAGGCATGTGCCCTCGCGCGTCCTCTGTCGCGGTGAGCAGGAACAGGCTGACGGCGAGCAGGAAGATGATCAGGAGCGCGAGCAGCCACAGCCGCTCCTCCTGCATCTCGCTCATCCTGAAGGGATCAGCGGCTACCTCTGCTCGCAGCGCTGCATTCCGTGCCGCGAAGACGCGCACTACCGGCAGACGGGCGAGCCGCTTTATGGGTCTGGTCATGTGTGACTATGTACCGCGATCGTTATTGGAGAGCGGGCGAGCCGAACGGCCGCTCCCCCGGTACCGGGCGGTCGCAGGGCGTCTCCCTCACGCAGGTGTTATTCCACAACCTGGGGAGTGGGTGGAGATGCCCCGAGGAGCCGCCTAATGACTTTCGCCCAAAGAAGTAGGGGCGAAAGTCGTCACGGGACCAGCGAATGCCTGAAAGAAGGCGTTCGCCCGATGGTACTTCATTGGGCGAACGTCCGCAGCACGTCAGCCAGAATCAGACGGGGCGGGGAGCTCTGCTCCCGCCCCGCTCTGCACGGCCAGCGCAGTTGGCTGAGCTACACCTTCTGCAGCGCGATCACATCGATCTCGACCCCGATCCCCAGCGGCAGATTCGCCGCCTCGATCGTCGTCCTGGCCGGGGGTTCCTTGGTGAAGAAGGTGGCGTAGACAGCGTTCATCGTCGCAAAGTCCTCGATCGTGTCGAGATAGACGTTCGTTTTCACCACCAGATCCAATGATGACCCCGCTTCGGTGAGGATCGTCGCGATATTGTGCAGCACCAGCTCCATTTGCTGCTCGATCGAACCGCGGAGCACTTCCCCCGTCTCCGGATCGATCGGCCCCTGCCCCGAGACGAACACCAACCCATTCGCCTTGACCGCCGGCGAATACGGGCCCTTGGGCGCGGGCAATCTGTCGGATATCACGATCTCTTTCTTCGCCATGAGCCGTCCTCTGTGCTTGAGTCTGTGTGGTAGATCTACTGCAGCTTTCCCCTCGCCGCCACCGGCCATCGCTCGACGACCGCGCCGCCTCTCACCGCTATCATCTCATCGAACAGATTGCTCACGACGCAGCAGTGGTTGGGGATCACCTGCACCTTATCGCCGACCCGCAGCTTCATGGAGGCCTGGGACAGGTCGAGGAATCCATGCTCCTCGTTCAGCCTCGCCAGCACGGCTGCGTTGTCTTCCTTCAGCATGCCGAAGCCTGCCGACTCCGGCGCGGTATCGGCGCCCAGGGACTTGCTACCCGCGTCGAGCACTGCCCGGCCTGCTGCGGGCGTGCTGATCACGGTTGCCAGCACCGTGAGCGCGCAATCGTTGGGCCTGGCGGACCAGCGATCGATCTGCGTTCGGTCGTTGAAGGCGTAGGTGCCGGGCCTGATCTCGGTCAGGCCGCACTCAGCCGTGTAGTGCCGGCAGGTAGGCGTGGAGCCCCCACTCACCTTCAGTTCCACTCCCGCTATCGGGGCCAGTCTGCGCGCGAGCTCGGCCATGGTACGGCACTCGAACGCGGCCACCCCTGCCACCTCGTTGTCGTTGCGCGCGGCATACACCTGTCCCCCGTAGGTGAAAACGCCGGCCAGGCTGATTCCCGGTAGAGTGTTGATATGCCGCGCCAGGTCGACGGCCGCGTCAGGCGATACCCCGCAGCGGTGCAGGCCGATGTCCACCTCGATCAGCACCGGCATTCTCATGCCCGCGTGAGCGCTCGCCATCGAGATCGGCGCCGCCGACTCAACGCTGTCGACACCGACCGAGACCTTCGCTCGCCCGGCCAGCCCGACCAGCCGTTCCACCTTCGCGGCGCCGACGATCTGGTTTGCGATGAAGATGTCGGTGATACCCGCATCGGCCATCACCTCCGCCTCTCCGATCTTGGCGACGGTGATGCCGACGGCGCCGCGTGCCAACTGCATTCGGGCAATCTGGGGGGTCTTGTGCGTCTTCGTGTGGGGACGCAGGCAGAGATCGGCGCTGCGCGCGATCTGAGCCATCCGGTCGAGGTTCGACTCCAGGCGATCGAGATCGACCAACAACGCCGGCGTATCGAGTTCTGAGATCCCCATCTCGCCCTCCCGCATCGGCTGCATCGCCGAGCCGAAATCCCGTCACGGCACTGACGTACGCTGAATGGTCTTCGAGACAGATGGCGCCAAACCTGCCGCGCGGGGCCGTGCAGAAGCCGAGACAACCGGCGATTTCTGGGGTATAATCTCCAGACGCCCGGGTTCGACGCGGGTGAGGCGCGCGCCCGGGTGACGGGTTGCGGGACGTCGCGTCCGCCACAATTGGGATGAGGACACTCGACTGCCTCGTCTGGAACAGCACCTGATAGTGTGGAGAATAGGATGAGACACCGACTGTACCTTCCCGGCCTGATTGCCCTTCTCATCGGCATTGCGGGGCAACACGCAGTCTGCGCGGCGCCCCACGCGGTCACTCACGAACGCGTCCGCCAGGGTCTGAAGGAGCACGGACAGGCCGAGGTCATCGTCACCATTGCCGATGTGGCGCTCCCGCAGGCCGGAGCCCGCGACTGGCATCAGCGCGTCGCCGCCATCAGCAGCATGCGTGCGCGCGTCATGGCGGACGCGCCGCAGTTCAAGGTCCACCGGTCCTATGTGACCCAGCCCCTTCTCGCCGGCGCTGTCGATGCTGAGTCGCTGAAGCAATTGGAGCGGTCGCCCCTCGTCACCGGCATCTACCCCAACCGCAAGTTCAAGGTCACGCTGGATGTAAGCGGCCCGCTGATCGGCCAGCCGGAGGCCCAGGCGGCCGGCTTCACGGGCACGGGCGTCTCGATCGCGATCATTGACAGCGGTATAGACTACAAGCACCCCGACTTCGGGGGGAATGCGAACACAACGATCAACCTGCCACCGCCGGCCACCACCAACTCGACCAAGGTCCTCGGTGGCGTGAACTACGTTCCCAACCCCAGTACGGGAGTGGTCGACGACCCCACGGATGTCATGGATGACTATGGGCATGGGACTCACGTCGCCGGCATTGCCGCAGGGATGGATAGTGTCTACCGCGGCATCGCGCCGGGCGCCACCCTGGTCGCATACAGGGTGGTCGATGACACGGGCAGCGCGGACACCCAGAGCATTCTCGCGGCGCTGGATCAGGTGATCGTGGATCAGGCCGCGTACAACATCAAAGTCGTGAACCTGAGCCTCGGCGATGGCTACGCGTGGACGAGCGACGCGGAATTCCGCAGCGCCTACCCGGACGAGGCCGCGGTCTATGATGATGTCGAATCGCATGGCATCGTGATCGTCGCCGCCTCCGGCAACGAAGGGAACACGGCCGGAATCGGCTCCCCGGCTATCATCAGCTCCGTGATATCGGTCGGCGCCACCTATGACCGGACCTATACGACCACGCAAGACTGGGGCACCTGCGCGGACACCGATCCCGTGGTGGACAGCCCGGTCTGCTTCTCCGACCGCGGGGAGTTGATCGATCTCTACGCCCCCGGCGCCCAGATCACGAGCGCCAAGTGGAGCGGGCTCGCCCAGGTCCCGAGCGATCCGACCGGGTTCATCACGGAGGCCGGCACGTCTTCGGCGTCGCCACACGTCGCCGGCGCAGCAGCCTGCGTTATCAATATGCTCTACCCCGACCCGACTGTGGTGATCGACCCGAACGCGGTGCGACGGCGCCTGGAAGTGACCGGGCATCGGGTTGTGGACCCGAGCACCCACGTCGCCACACCGCGGGTGGACCTGGTCGGGGCCATGCACCCGCAGACCACGGGGCCGGACCTGGTTGTCACCGCCGTGTCCACCACAGCCACCACCGCGTTCCCCGGCGATTCCATTCCTCTCACCGTCACGGTGGCCAACCAGGGCAACGCCACGTCGCCTGCCTGCACGGCCATTGTCGTTCTCTCTCTGAACACTACCATCTCGCCCCAGGATTACCTGGTGGCCTCCTTCGATGTGCCCACCCTCACCGCCGGACAGTCGTTCACGAAGGCCCCCCTGACCGGCACCATCCCGGATATGCCGACGGCCACATTCACGCTGGGCGCATTTGTGGACAGCACCTACATCGTGGACGAGACGGATCAGACGAACCAATCCCTGGCCGGCGGCCAGTTGTCCATCGGCTCCAGCGCGTACGTGGCTGGGAATGACATTCCGGCCATGATGGTGAAGGGCCAGAGCTACACTATCACCGTAGACATGACGAACGACAGCCCGACATCGTGGGACACGTCCGATGGATATCAGCTCATGGCCGTCTCGCCGGTCGGCACCACCCGCTGGGGGACGACGACAGTTCCCCTGTCCGGCGGCACTCTTGTCGACCCCGGCGATACCGCCACCTTCACATTCAACGTCACGGCTCCAACGACGGTCGGCTGGTACCCATGCGATTGGCAGATGGCGAAGGGCAGCGATACGTTCGGCGAAGCGGCCACCGGGGCTGTCTATGTCCAGGTGACGGACGACCAGGTCAGCGGGCAGGACTACCCGGCGATCAGCGGGGACCGCGTTGCATATATGGATTACCGCGATGCCACCTTCGGCGGCCTGGGCAGCATCTCCGTCACGAACATATCGGACATGAGCATGACGCGGCTGCCGCAGGATATCCCGTTCCCGCTCGACGCGCAGGGCTACCCGCTGCCGCCGTTCACGTGGACGACCGACCCGGCCAACGTCGAGTGGTTTCCGGATATCTCCGGCCCCTGGGTTTCATGGATGGTGGACGACGTTCCTGACCCATCGAACAGCTACAATTGGTTTTTACAGGTGCTCTCGTACAACCTCGACACGCCGAGTGTGCTGCCGGTCCGCGTGAACTACAATCTCTCCCAGCCATCCGATCAGTGGGTGCCCAGCGTGGACGGCAACCTCATGGTCGAGGAGGATTACCGCAACGACCCCAACAGATACCCGACCTTCGGTCTGACGTCCAACTCCGATATCTACATCGCGGATCTGTCGGCGCCGGTAGACTCGAACTATGCGGTCCCGACGTATCCGATCTGCACCGCCCCCGGACCTCAGATGGACCCGAGGATCTCGGGTAACATCGTCGTGTGGGAGGACTATCGCGATGGCCTCCAGTCCGACATCTACATGTATGACCTGTCGGTGGACACAGGTAACACCGGCGTTCCGAACTGGAAGAAGCCGGCGGGCCAGCGGCCGAATCCCGATCCGGCCGAGACCAGGCTGACGAGCACAACCTGGGACGAGATGTACCCGGATGTCTCGGGCCGCACCGTGGTCTGGATGGACCTGCGGAGGGCTGAGTCGAGCGCGCAGACGCCCACCATCGACATCTACGCGCTCGACCTCGATACCATGACAGAGACGCCGGTCGCCACCGATCCTCCTGCATACCGGATCCAACCCCGCATCGACGGCCGCAACGTCGTCTGGACCGACTACAGGTACGGGCAGGGGGAGATCTACTGGGAGAATCTGGATAGCGGCATCGCCGTGCCGGTGGGGGCCAGTGCCGCGGATGAGTCGGTGGCCGATATCTCCGGCAACAGCATCGCCTACAGCCAACAGGTGATCGTCGATTCCTACGGATATCCCATCTACAACATATTCGCTCAGGAACTGCTCCCCAACGCATCGGTCGGCGTCCACACCTTCACCGACGTCGACAACAGCTACTGGGCCTGGGCGTGGATCGAGGCCGTGGCCGCCAAGGGCGTTGCCCTCGGCTACTCCGACGGCACCTATGGACCCACGCTCCAGGTGACCCGAGACCAGATGGCGGTCTACATCGCTCGCGCCCTGGCGGGCGGCGACTCGGGCGTCACCACCCCGGTCACCACCAAGTTCTCGGACGTTCCCGCCGATTACTGGGCGAACAAGTACATCGCCTACTGCGTGAACGCCGGCGTCGTGCAGGGCTATCCAGACGGCACCTATGAGCCGACAACCGTCGTGACGCGAGACGCCATGGCAGTGTTCATCTCGCGAGCCGTTGCCGGCGGAGACGCGGAAGTGTCGGGCCCCGCCACCGTCGCTTTCTCCGACGTGCCCACCAGCCAGTGGGCCTACACGTACATCGAATACTGCGCCAATCCCACCCGCGGCATCGTTCAGGGCTACTCGGACGGCACATACCGACCCGGAGATCCGGTCACGCGCGATCAGATGGCTGTTTTCATCTCGAGAGCGTTCAAGTACACCACAGACTGACGGCTATACCGAACATCTGCTGAGAGCGCGAGCGCCGCGGACACCCGCGGCGCTCGTGATATTGACGGCTCGACGCTTCAGACCAAGGGGAGCCGCTCTGCCGCTCCCCGCCTACGTGTCCGGCCCGCTCATGAACTGCTCCACGATCTCGCGCGTGAATGCCCCCTCCATCGGGCCCTTCACCGTTGTCCCCAGTGCGCCGCAGGCGTTCGCGAGGCGCCCCACCTTCTCTATCGTCAGACCCTCGAGCAGGCCGACGACGAACCCGGCATCGAAGCAATCGCCCGCCCCGGTCGGGTCCACCGCGATCACCGCGTAGGCAGGCACGTCCACGACCGCATCCTCTGTGAACACCGAGCAGCCCCGCGCCCCCCGTTTCAGCGCGATCACCCTCGGCCCCCGCTCCAGCAGCGCTTGGCAGGCCTGGCCCGTGCCCTCCACCCCGGTCAGCAACTCGGCCTCGGACCCGCTCGGGAGAACCACATGCGCAAGGTCGAGCACGGGCGAGCAGATTCGCCGCAGGGCATCTTCGCCGCCCAGCAGTTCCGGCCTCAGATTTGGGTCGAAGCTGATCTTCCCCCCCGCGGCTTTCACGATCTCGCAGGCCTGGTAGCAGGCGTCCCGCATTCTCTCGCTGACGGAGAGCGATGATCCGCAGATGTGAAGGAACTT
This sequence comes from Armatimonadota bacterium, assembly GCA_050010895.1. GTDB lineage: Bacteria > Armatimonadota > Hebobacteria > Hebobacterales > Hebobacteraceae > JBEKKD01. The sequence goes on along the minus strand of JBEKKD010000082.1, from coordinate 2,478 downwards.
GGCCTGTTCCACATACTCCGGGTCAAGAGCCGGCATTTGGCCCGCGGCGGCATGAGCGATGTGGTACAGAAAACGCCGGCTCCCATCCGAGAAGTAGGTGACGAACGCCACGCCGGTCGCCCGATCGCGGATGCGGGGGCAATGGCTGACGTCCAGGCCATCTCTCGAGAGGCGGTCGAGCTGGCACGTCCCGAAATCATCGTCTCCGACCGCTCCGATGAAACCGACCGTGTGCCCCAGACGCGCCGCCTGATCCGCGAAAATCGCCGGAGCGCCGCTTGGAAACGGCCCCACGAACTCGGAGGCCCGGTCGAGGGGGTCGTCCACCCCCGTGCGCATGATCTCGACCAGAGCTTCGCCGATCGCCAGGATTTCCATGCTCATCACGTCGTCTCCAAACGTGGTAACATCAGGGACACGTATCCGGTGCTGTGGGCATGCCATTTCGTTGGCTCCCGACTTCATCCTGCCATCTGCATGAGCTCTTGGTGGAATGCGATGCCGATTGGTTCGTCTGAATGAATAGAGACGCGAACGGTCTGGCGGGCCTGGTGGCCCGGGCTCGCGCAGGCGACGTCGGAGCGTTCGAGGCGCTATATCGCAGCTTCCAAGCTGGGATATACAGCTTCGTTCGGAGCCAGGTACGGGAGGCGGAATTGGCCGCCGACCTGACGCAGCAAACGTTCGTGCGAGCCTGGGAGTCGCTGCCCCGCCTCAGGCAGGACGGCGCCTTCGTGGGCTGGCTGCACCGGATAGCCTCGAATCTGGTACGAGATGAGGTGAAATCCGGCCACGCCCGTCTGGAGATCGCGGCTAGCGACCTGCTGGATGACCCTCTCCCTGACGAGGGGGCGACGGCTCCGGAGGCGGCGGCTATCTTCCACGGGCTCAGGACCGCGGTCTGGGCCGCGCTCGGACAGCTCCCGCCCGACCAGAGAGCCGCTGTGGTCATGCATCATATGGAAGGGATGTCGGTCACCGAGATCGCGCAGACGATGAAGTGCAGGCCTGGAACTATCATGTCGCGGCTGTCGCGGGCGCGCGAATCGCTGCGGCGTAGGTTGAGCAGTTACGTGGAGGACTCCGATGCCGAAATGTGAACGGATCCGAAGAGAACTCCCGCTGTACGCAGTCGACGGGCTACGGGGCCGCGCGCGTGAGCGCGTCGAGGAGCATATCAGACACTGCTCCGCGTGCCGGGCCGAACTCGCGGCACTCGAGCGCACCGGCGCCCTGATCGGCAGCGCAGGGCCGCTGTCCGCGCCGCGCGAGACCTGGCCGGCGATCAGCGCCGCCATCCTCGCCCGGCCCAGGCCTCACCGCCGCCCGGCGGCCCGCACGTCCTGGCGCGTCGCTCTCGGCATCGTTACCGTGCTGGCGCTGGCTCTCGCAGTCGTGTTCGTGCGGCCGTTCCAGCCGTCTTCGCCGCTGCCGCTGCCGCCGGCGCCGGTGGCGGTGACGGTGACGGCCGAAATGGAGGCAGATGACGATGACACCCCGGTCACCATGGAATCGCACCTCTCAGCGCAATGGTCGACGCCGCTGGTGGATGAGGCGGCCGTCGGTCTCCGCATGGCGGATCTGGAGGGGAGTTGATGGCGCGTCCGCCTCGCACAGGCGCCCTGCTTATTTCCGCCCTGACGCTCCTGCTATCCGCTTCCCTGGCATTCGCCGCCTCCGCCTGGCAGGACATCTGGAACAGTGAGTCGGCCGCCCGGCGCGTCTCCATCGAGGGCGACCTGCGGACCAAGACCGTCGTCGGCGGGCGAGAGTTGAGCGCGACCGCGCACGTTCACGCCGCGAACGGCAAGCTGCGGCTCGACTACCGCTCCAGCCGCCGCCAGTGGTCTCTGATAGATGATGGCACCCGGCTGATCCGGCTCGATCCCGACCGCGGAACGGCGATCGCGCAGCCGCGCCGCAGCCTCGCGACCGACAGGGCGCTGGCCGAGAAGAACTACATGGCTCGGGCCGTGGGCTGGGCGGATATTGCGGGCCGGCCGGTCAGAACCCTGGAAGTGATTCCACGCGCCGGCGGGCCCGTGGCCTGGCGGCTCTGGCTCGACCGCGAGACCGGCTTCGTGCTGAAGAGGGAGCGCTACAACGTCGATGGCCGGCTGACCTCCGGGACTCAATACACCTCTGTTCAGTTCGGCGCCTCCGTCTCGCCGGACGTGTTCGCCATCCCGAAGGATCGGAAGATCGAGGGCCGAAACGGCGACGGGCGCTCGCTCGGCGTCGCCGAACTCAGCAAGCAGGTCGGGTTTGGGGTCACCGTGCCGGGCTACGTCCCACGCGGCTTCGTGCTGCAGGGCGGATCCGTGGAATCCCACCGTCGCAGTGGGCACGTCTCGGCCGAACTCCGCTACACCGATGGGCTGCGCGTTCTCACCGTGAGCCAGCGGATGAGGGGAAAGGACGATACCCGTGAGGCCGAGAGCGACCGCGGCGGACGGCGGTCCGGTACGGACCGCGGCG
>JBEKKD010000081.1:0-11809 GCA_050010895.1 Armatimonadota bacterium | reverse complement strand
AGGTTTCGTTGGCACCGGCGGGATTGCCATGGGGCTGCACATGCCCCAGTTGAAGGAGATCGAGGGCGTCGAGTTCGCGGCTATGTGCGACGCGAACAGAGCGCGTGCTGAAGAGGCGAGGCAGAAGTTCGGCGGCACGGTGTACACCGACCATCACGATATGCTCGACAAGGAAGCGCTGGATGCTGTCTACGTGTGCCTTCCGCCCGACGCTCATACCGATGCCGAGATCATCGCAGCCGGCAAGCGCATTCATCTCTTCGTAGAGAAGCCCATCGTGATGACGATGGAGCAGGGCAAGGAGATCGCGAAAGCGATCAAGAAGGCGAAGATCATCTCATGCGTGGGTTATCAGATGCGGTATTCGCCCGCGTCGACGGCCATGAAGGACTTCCTCGCGGGCAAGCCCATCGCCCTGGTGGCCGGCACTCGCTGGGGAGGCATTGCCGGAGGCCCGGACCACTGGTGGCGGGTTATGGCGCGCTCCGGCGGCATGCTGCACGAGCAGGCCACCCACCAGGTGGACTTGATGCGCTATCTCGTCGGCGACGTGGAGTGGGTGTGCGCGCATTACTCGCTCAATGTCCTCAAGGACGTCGAGAACCTGACGATCCCGGATGCTCAGGCCCTCATCATGAGGTTCAGGAATGGCGCCACAGGCTACTTCGCGGCGACCTGCGCCCTCACCAAGGGCGGCTACCAGGGCGGCGTGGAGGTTGCACTCAAGGATATGGTCGTCAAGTACGGACAGGAGATCACGGTCGTCCCCGAGGGTGCGGCGAAGGTTGAGCTTCCGCCTGCGGGCATGAACATCGACCAGGCCTTCGTCCACGCGATACGCACCGGCGATCGCTCCGTCATCCGCTCCGACTATTTCGACGCGCTGAAGACGGCGGAAGTCACGCTCGGCGCGAACAAGTCGGCGGAAACCGGCAAGCCGGTGAACATGAAGCTGTCGTAGCGGTCTTCGCGGCGAGTGCACCCGGTGGGATGTCCAGCGCGGCGGCACGAGCTTGCTCCGGCGCCGACAGGTATGCCGGAATCCGGCTCGGGTACCAGAGAAGGTGGCCCCAGGAGTCGGCGTGTTCGAACTGACAGTGGAAATTCCGTTCTCTGCAGCTCACCGGATCTGCGGGCATGAGGGGCCGTGTGCGAACCTGCACGGCCACAACTACCGCGCGCTCGTCACGGTGGCGGGCGACCGTCTGAACGATATCGGCATGCTGGTCGATTTCGGGGAGCTGAAGCAGATCTGCGCCGAGGTGATCGCTCCGCTCGATCACAGCTACCTCAACGACATTGGCGAGTTCGGCGCCAGCAATCCGACGGCCGAGAAGATCGCGCAGCACATCTACCACGGGGTTGCCGCGAGGACGCGGGGCCCCGGCTTCGACGGGATTCGCGTCACCCAGGTGGCGGTGTTCGAGTCCGAGCGATCATCGGCCACCTATCGGGAGTAGCCAGATGCCGGCCATCGTTCTGCTCAGCGCGGGGCTGGATTCGGCTGTCAACCTCAAGCAGGCGGCGACGGACAGCGGTGTTGCTCTGGCGCTGACCTTCGACTACGGGCAGCGCGCGGCGACTCGCGAGGCCGCCTGTGCGGCATTCATGTGTCAGCAGATGGCCGTGCCACACCGGCTCGTGCTACTTCCCTGGCTGCAGGACATCTGCAGCACGGCGCTGGTAGACCGGTCGGCCGCGATCCCGGAGGTCACGTTCTCCCACCTGGGAGAGCATCCGGTTGCGAGCGGCGCCACCGCCGAAGCAGTCTGGGTGCCGAACAGAAACGGCGTGTTCGTGAATGTGGCCGCCGCGTTCGCCGAGAGCATGGGCGCGGACGTCGTCGTCACCGGGTTCAATGCGGAGGAAGCGGCGACGTTCTCCGACAACAGCCCTGAGTTCGTGTCGGCGGCAAATGCCTCGCTTGCGTACTCGACGCGCTCCCGGGTGCGGGTGATCAGCTATACACAGGACCTGCAAAAGGATGCCATCGTGCGCCTCGGCCGCTCGATCGGCGCGCCGATCCCGTCGGTGTGGAGCTGCTATCACGGGAGAGCGGAGCACTGCTGGCGCTGTGAATCTTGCGCGCGCTTGGAGCGGGCGCTGAGAAGTGCAGGCGCGTGGGAGTGGTTTCAGGCCCAGCGACTGCTGCCGTAGCGCTTGCGAGAAGCGTCTATCTTCTGTCGCATGTCTCCCCCTCAGGAGATTGTGTCGGAGCTCTCTACGGGCCGTGAGTAGAGAACTCCTGCCGGTCCGAGACATTGCCTGTTCATCAGTCGGCGCTTGGTTAGGCAGATGACACATGGTCTTGACCCCAGGCAGCGCGGCACCTATGATTGCCTGCAATCTCGTGTCGGATTCCAAAGGAAGTGGCAATGAGCGCACGCGCTCTCTCCGTCCTGGTCGTCCTGGTCCTCGCTCTCACTCCGCTGGCGGCGCAACAGGGCGTCCCCGTGCTGGCGGTGGATGTCCGGCAGGCGTCTGATGCGCAGCACTTGCTGGCAGTGAGCCTGCAGGGGATCGCGAACCGGCAGCGGGGGGGTCCGCGCGTATTTCTGGTCACAGGGCCACGCGATGAAGAGTGGCTGCAATATGCACTTCGCATGTCGCCGGGTGAGACGCAATGGGTCACTGTGGAACAGCTTCTCGAGAAGATCAGGCCTGAACTCAAGGGCCAGGTGCTGTACGACCCGCAGGAGCCTTACACGATCAATGTCGCGACCACCCTCGCCGGCCTGCGAGATGCCGCGATCACCGATGCGGACCTGGGACTGCCAACGGTGCTCGACCTTCGCGGACGGTGGAAGTCCGGATCGGAGGCCTATGCCTGGGCAGCGTCTACTCTGCTGGCGGAATGCGATCGCGACAGCGCCGCGCTGATGTCGCCGGAGTTGCTTGCAGCACGGGATCTGGCGATCCGCGACAAGATGTTCACGCTGGCGGCGCCGGCGCCGGGAGAAGAGTCGGGCTTCGAGGAGATCCTAAGCCGGCTCGCCCCCGGAGCGGCGTTGTACGGCAACGCGCCGGCTGCGGCGGTTTCCATTCTCAGCCGCGCCTCGCATTACTTCGTTCCGGCGTCCCGGGCAGCCAACATGTCGTTTCTCTCCGGGATCGACAGCGGCCATCCTTTCTACCAATATGTCGCGGCAGTCGAGACCGGCGCGCCCCGGTATCTCGCCCTCATTTTCGACTGCGCCGACATTGGCGTCGCGCTGAACACGATGCCGGCGCTCTGGGAGCGATGGACCCGCGGCTTTCTTCCACTGGGGTGGGCACTGCCGGCCGCGCTCTCGCAGACTGCGCCCGCGGCGCTGCATCGCTACTACGCGGACCAATACCAGTCCGGCGTTGACAGCTTCCTGCTCGGGCCGAACGGAGCAGGGCAGATGGACCTGACGGCCGCGGGCGCCCCGTTCACGTTCTTCCGAGCGACCGGTCGCGCGGCGGACGCGCTTGATGCGCATGCGGCCGTGATCGTTCCGCCGCCGCAGTTGTCCGACCTCGGTCCGATGGTCTCGCGGTTGGCCGCCGAGACGGGGATTCGGGGCGCGTACGTGTTCTCTCCGCCGGATTTCGAGCCGCTGCTGTACGACGGCGTGCCTGTCGTGCCCGCGCCGCGAGTGAGCAGCGTGGATGCGGCGATCACGTACCTGGACCGTATCCCCCTCGATCGGCGTTTCGCCGCGCTCGTCCTCGACCCGACGACACTCACGGTCGCGGACGCGGCGCACGTTGCGGCCCGCGTTGCGCGGCGCTACGTCGTGGTGACGCCCGAACAACTGCTCGACCTCATGCGGCTGCCGGCCCAGCCCGCTCAGTCCGCGCAGGGCGGCCCGGCGATCACGTCGGTCCAGTACCCGGAGCAGGTAGACCCGAGCGCGCCGATCCCAGTGAACGCGGTCATCGAGTCGCCGGCGGCTCTCGCCTCCGCAGCAGTCATCTTCCGGCCCGCGCTGAGCTCGCAGACATACTATGTATTCATGCACGCGACGGACCAAGGCTATCAGGCCCAGGTCCCGCCGGTGCGATGCGGCGGCGAGGTCTCCATGAGCATCCGCGCGATCGACGCGACCGGACGTATCTCATGGTCGCCTGCGTGGACGATCCAGATTCCGCGCGTCGATACCGACAACGATGGGCTGAGCGATGCCGAAGAGAGCTTCCTGCTGACAGACCCGCGGAATCCGGACACGGACGGCGACGGGTTGCTCGATGGTAACGACCCGACGCCGCTCCGCTTCGACAGCATCGCGGCGAACTACACCGGGCCGGTGGTCCCGCCCAGCGACGCCCCATATCTTCCGGAGCCGGGCGGGACCACCGCGGACCAGCAGGGACACCGCGTGCAGCCCGGACAGACGTGCATGTACTGGTTACCACTGTCCGAAGCGCCGGTGGGCGCGCCGGTTGTGATCGGTGTCGACGCGGGCGGGCCGGCCGCGATCGCGTCTTCTATCGACGGCACCACCTATTCGCAGCAGTTCAGCGGCGATCTCACTGAGATCTGGTACAGCCCGCCGATGGCGTCAGTTCCCGGCGGCCTGTTCGTGCGCGTGAGCTGTCCCGCCGGCGCAGCCGGGCCGCTGGTGGTGCGCGCCATAGGCGCGTTCTCACAGCCGGGCGCGCCCTCGATCGGAGGTGCGGCCGCGTATCCGGCCCACCCGGGACCGGGCCAGCCGATCACCGTTTCGGCAGTCGCATTCTCGCCGAAGAAGGTTGCTGACGTGTCGCTTACCTATCGTGTCAATGGGCGTGGGGAGATCACGATCCCGATGCAGCCCATCGGGTCATCGCAGCGCTATCAGGCCTCGCTCCCCGAGCTTGATAACCGCGACGAACTCGAATGGTGGATCACAGCGCGCGACGGCAGTGGCGCCGCGAACGTCACCACGCCCTCGTTCGCGGCGATCGGGTCGAGGGTCCGCGAGTCGGTCTCGCTCTCGAGCATGCGGGAGTTCGTCGGCAACTGGTCGGCGTCGGGTGACTGGGGCGGACTGGGCCGAGAGGCGTCGACGGCAGGGCTGCAGGAGACCGCCCCTGCAAACCTCACTGGCGGGCAGTACGCGGTCTGGATTCTGGGCGGTGGACGCGGCCAGGGGATCGGCGTGTACGTCGGTGACAGGCGCGTCGGCGGCATCGACCCGGACAAGCCTGATGGGTGGCAGCAGGTCGGACGCGTGTCCCTGGACTCGGGCCGGCAGTTGGTGCGGGTGGTATCCGAGACGAATCCGCGCGGGCCCGCCGGCGCCGCGCCGCGCTATGCCGAGGTGATCCTATCTGCCGACTCGACGTTCCGGCCGCCGGCCAGTGACGTGGTCGACATCTACAACTCGCTCGTGTTGCTGTCGCCGCGGGGAGGCGAAACCATCAGCGGCCGCGTGAATCTGCTCGCGACAGGCGCGGGGAACGTGACGGCGGTCGAATTCTCTCTCGACGGCAAAATCCTCAGACGCGTGACAGGGCCGCCGTTCGAGTTCCCGCTGGCGACCGAGCGAGTGGCCAACGGACCTCATACCCTGAAGGTGGCGGGGTTCGATAGAACGGGGAGCACGGGCCTCGACCTGTCGATAGCGGTGACAGTCGCGAATTAGCCCCCACGCGAGCGACCAGCCCCGGCGATCGCCGGGAGTCACAGCATCGGTTTCGCCGCCGCTATCCTGAAGGAAGCGCTGCGGCCTTCGGGAAGCAGGTATCGTCGCCACGATCAGACTGCTCAGGGAGAGAGAGCGATGAAGGTCGGCCTATACACGGTGAGCTTCTCCGGCGTGTGGTATGACGGACCCGGGCTCCCGCTGCGCGAGGTAGTCGAACTCGCGAAGGCGATGGGGTACGACGGGGTGGAGATCGGGGCAAAGAGGCCGCACGCCAACCCCATGGATCTGGACGCGAAGGCGCGGGAGAAGATCCGCGCGCAGGCGGCGACGCTGAAGCTGGAGATCCCAGCCGTGGCGGGGTACAGCAACTTCTCCAGCCCGATCGTGGAGCAGAGAGAGAACGAGCTGCTCGTGGCGAGGGAGCAGATCAAGCTGGCGCGGGACCTGGGAGCGCCGATCCTGAGGGTATTCGCCGCCTGGCGCGGAGTCACGATGCGCGAGGGATCGGCGAACTATGATATCACCCGCCGGCACTGGCCGCAGGGGCCGGACGTCACGTTCCTGGAGCAGTGGGATTGGTGCAAGGAATGCCTGAAAGAGATCGCCGATGCTGCCGGGGAGGCGGGCGTGACGCTGGCGCTGCAGAATCACGAACCGCTGGTGCGGGACTACGTCGACGTTCTGGATATGGTGCGCGAAGTAAACTCCCCGGCGCTCAAAGCGTGCCTGGATTGTCCGCTGCTGACGCAGCAAGATACCGCCTACGTCACCGACGCGGTCAGAGCGACGGGGCCGCTTCAGGTACACTCGCACTACGGCGGGGAGTTTGATGAGGTGAACGGCGAGGCGGTGCAGCGTTCCATCCGTTTCTCCCGGCGGCCGACGTATAACTATCCGGATTTCGTGACGGCGCTGAAGGGCATCGGCTATACGGGATACCTGACCTATGAGTTCTGCCACCCCTGCCTGGGCAAGAGCCACGAACTACTGGGGCTCGACGAAGTGAAGAACCAAGTCAGCCTGGCGCAACGGTACATGCGGAAGCTTGTGGCATGATGTGTGAAGGCATGATGATGAGGTGCGCTGCAGGAGCCATCGGGATCGCGCTGATGCTGGCGATCGGGGGCGGTACGAGTGCAGCAATACCACCGACAAGGGAGGGCACCGTGCGCGAGAGGATAGAGAAGACGCCCTATCCCCGCATCGGCATGTGTTGGTCGCCGCTTCGCGGGGATCGGTCGCCGGCCGGCATGGCGAAGCACGACCTGATCATGAGCAGCATCGAGGCACTCGGCCTCGAATGGGACCGGCAGCCGGAGGTGCTGGCGACCGGGTTCAAGCCGGAATCCATCGAAGAGGCGAAGAGGCGAACCGCAGAGATACGGAAGCTGAACCCGAATGCGGTCCTCATCGGCGATCTCAGTTTCTACGAGTTCGACGAGGGCCAGCTTCCGGAGGACCACCCCTGGTGGCTCAAGACAGATGGCAAGCGGGAGCAATTCTGGCCCGGCACGTACCGGATGAACTGGTACCTGCCGGATTACCAGGAGTCAGTGATCAAGAGAACGCTGTCCCTCTATGAGGCGGGGGTCGTGGATGGAGTCTTCTACGACAACTGGCGCGATGAGCCGGAGCCCTGGATCAAGATCATGCGGTCGATCCGGGAGCGGGTGCGCGACAAGTTCCTGATCTTCGTGAACGTGGGCTACGACATCGGCACGGCCGACTGGATCGCTCCGTATCTGAACGGGATCATGTATGAGTCCGGGTGGAGTCACCCCGAGCGCAGCCGTTGGATGCCGGATGAGACGTGGGATGACCGCATCCGCATGATGCAGCGGACGCAGGAGTTGCTGCTCCCGCCGCACATCAGCTTGATCGAGCGGTTCGAGGAAGTGCGGGATCACGCCGGGTGGCCGAATGACCCGAAGAAGGGCACGGGAATCACGCGCGACCCGGCTGCGCGCCACTGGACGATGGCCTATGCGCTGATCGCGGGCGACTTCTACTATCTCTTCAGCGACAGCACCAGCCACCGACACGACTGGTATCCGGAGTATGACGCCAATATCGGATTGCCCCTCGCGCCGGGGGAGAGAGTCAGCGCCCACGTGTGGCAGCGCAGGTACGAGAAGGCGCTCGTCGTGATGAACCTCCCGGACGCGAAGGCTCCCTACAACGTGAAGCTGAGCAAGGCGGCGAGAGATTCGTTCACCGGCGAGAGCGGTATGGCGTTCGCCGTGCCGCCGGGAGACGGAAGGGTTTTGGTGTACGAGTAACCAGAGCAGGATGGCCGCGTCCTCGGGCGGGCATGCGCGGCATGTCCGCCTCTGCGCGCCTAAGCCCTAACGTGTGCGTGATGAGCGGCGTTCTGGCTGGCCCAGGCGGCCGCTCCGAGCACTCGAGCGGCATCGCCCAGGGTGGGGGAGAGAAGGACACAGCGGGAAAAGATCTGAGAGCGATGGCTGGTTTTCATTGCCATCTCCGTCGCTCGCCGGAGCTCTGAGGCGACCGGAGCGGGAGCGCTGTCCAGGATCACGGCCTCAGGGTCGAACAGCGTGATCAGGTTGCCGATACCCAGGGCGAGGAAGCGGCCGGTTTCCTCGAGCGCGCTCTTCGCCACGTTATCACCGATCGTCGCCATCTGACAGATGAGGGCCGGCGTAACGGCGGAGAGGCGATTCTCGACCGCCGCGGAGATGGCGCTTGGAATGCCGCTGCCGATGTCCCTCACGACGCGCGCGACGAGAGCATCGCGCCCAGCCACCGCCTGCCAACAGCCCGCCTCCCCGCATGAGCACCGAGGCCCGCCAGGCGCGACCACGATGTGACCGGCCTGGCCGGGCGCGGCCTCGCCAATCATCAGCGGTTTCCCATCAGCAACAACGGCTATGCTGAGTTCGATCCCCGCGGTTACGAACAACAGGCTGGACAGCCCCTGCGCGGCCCCGAAGTGGGATTCGGCCAGTGCGGCCGCCTCGGCGGCACCGATCAAGGAGACCGGCATATTGAGCGCAGAGAGGAACGTCTGCGAGATCGGCACTTCGCGCCAGGACGGAAAGTCTCCACAGGAGACGCAGACGCCGTCGCGCAAGCGCAGGCGGCCCGGCATGGTGACGCCGACCGCGCCCATGCGATTCGCCGATGAGTTCAGGTTGATGACGACAGCTCGCGCGGCGTCCACTGCCATGCCGAGGGTCAGGTCAGGTTCTGCTGTCGGGCGGCTCGGGCGGCGCTCGTCTGCGAGTATCTTGCCGGTGGGATCGACTGCCACGGCCCGGACCGACGTGGCGCCGATCTCTATGCCCAGCGCAATGTCGGGAGCAGGAGAATGCTCGAACGAAAGATCCGAGTGAGTGGGTTCTGCAGGCAGCCGGGGCGCAGGTTCGGCCGTGAGGTCCACTTTCTCGGAGATGACTGGTTCGGGCTCGACCTCCTCTGCAGGCGCCCGGGCTGTGACCCAGGCTACGCGCGCGTCCGCCTCCGCATGCTCGTCGGCGCGGGGCACGTCGACATGAGCCGGCGGCGGGGACACCTCGGGCGCAGCTAGTACGCAGGCATGCTCACTCCCTGTTTGATCGGAAACGTGCCGGGGAGGAGCGAAGAGGGAGATCTGTCGATTCACTGCATCAAGAGCGGCGGCGACTGCGGTGCTGTACCAGTTGTTTCGCACCAGGGCAGAGCCCAGCAACTGTGTCTGTTGATCGCCGTCCACGAGTGTGACTGTTGCATGAATAACGTCGCGTCCGAGTCCTGTTGTGCCCGTTGCGAGATCAACAAGTGTGATGCACGGCGCAAGTGGGTCTGTGACGGTCTGCTGCAAGTAGTGCTGAATGGCTGCGACAGTCGCCGCCGCTGCAATCTTCCAGGTAAGCCGGTCGTCGATTCGTCCCTGGGCGCGGCCCGTGAATCGCTCCGAGCCAAGGGAGAGAGTTACCGCCGCTTCCACGCGTCCGGCGGTGACTCTGAGCGTCACCTCCTCACATGTCATACGGGGGCTGGCCGGACCGGCCGCCTTCACGCTGACCGGGCGAGGCATAAACCGGCCGCGTCCCGGTCCGGCCCTCTGCGCCTGCGCTCTCATGCTCCGCCCCCCGCCCTACTCGGGCCACATGCTTAGCTGGCCTCGAGACTGCTCGCGGAGGGCGCGCTGGTGCGCCTCCCGTGGCGGGAGGCCCTCCTGGCGATAGCGCCAGATGGCTTTGACAAGCTGGACTTGATCTGTAGTGTAGAGATTGCGCTCGATCTTGCCGTGACGTTGCTTGATTGGACGAAGGTAGCCGCGCTGCTCAAGGTAGTACACATGCTCCTTGGTCATGCCGGGGCAGCTTGCCAATATCTCTGCCATCGGGTGGAGCTCGCTCAGGACATCATCATCGCGCAAGGCGGCCCCCACTTAAGCTTATGCTTATGCTTATGCTTATGCTTATGTGGAACAGAGTATACGTCCCTTTTCGCTCCCCGTCAAGAGGTCAGAGGAAAAAATTCGCGGCCGTTGTCCGATGCGGCAAACTGCGTCCTGCCCTCTCGGCGCGAGCTCCGACGGGGGCAGGACGCAGGATAGTGGCGCCGAATCGCGCTGAGGGAGAGGAGCACGATGCCAGAGCTGCCAGAAGCCGAGACCATGCGCCGGCAACTCGAGAAGGAGGTCGGCGGCGCGACGATCACCGGCGTCCAGGTGCATACCGCGCGCGCGGCGCGCGAGCAGGGATCGGCCAAGGAGCTCGTGGAGCTTAGCAAGGGGAGACAGATCGATCGAATCGGCCGCAGGGGCAAAGCCGTTCTCTTCTTCCTCGACTCGAAGAAGCCGTCCACTCTCATCATTCGGTTGGGGATGACCGGGCTCCTCAGAGTAGCTTCCCCGGGCGAGCCGCTCGACACGCATACCGCGGCGACGATCGGACTGCGCGGCAAGAAGCAGGTCCGGTTCATCGATCAGAGGCAGTTCGGATCGATCACCGCCCGGCCCGGTCACGACGTCGACCAGATGCTCGAATTCAGGGATTACGGGCCGGAACCATTCTCGGATGAGTTCACTCCTGCGTACCTGAGGGATGTGCTCTCGCGCCGGGGTGCTGGCATTGAGCCGGTGCTGATGAACCAGGTCGTGGTTGCCGGCATCGGCAAGATCTACGCCGACGAGATCCTCTTCCGCGCGGGGGTCCGACCAAACCGCCCGGCGAACAAGCTGACCGGCCCCATGCGCGAGAGGCTGTGGCAGGCCACTCGCGATGTGCTCTGCGAAGCGATCAGCTCCGGCGGATCATCGGCAGCAGATGAGACATATGCCGACGTGTACGGCATGCCGGGAAGATTCCAGGATCGGCTACAGGTGTACCAGCGCACGGGAGAGCCGTGCCGCGTGTGCGGCACGCCCATCCGCAGGGCGAAGATGACCGGCGGGCGGGGCATGCACTGGTGCCCGAAGTGCCAGAAATGATGCGCGACGGACGCCTGTGCGGGAACCTGTCTCCTCAGGAGAAACCATGATCTATGTCGGCACCTCGGGCTTCAAGTTCGACGACTGGAAAGGGCACTTCTACCCGGAGGACTTGAGGGACAAGGAGTGGCTGACCTACTACGCGCAGCGGTTCAACTGCCTCGAGATCAACTCCACGTACTACAAGCTGATGCATCCCGCCACGTTCTTCCACATGGCGAACAAGGTGCCGGACGATTTCGAGTTCACTGTGAAGACGTACCGCTCGCTGACCCACGAGGCGGGCACCGAAAACGAGCAGGATTTTGCCACATTCATCGGTTCCATCCAGCCGCTGCTCGAGGCGCGGAAGTTCGGCTGTATCCTCGCTCAGTTCCCCACGTCGTTCCACAACACGCCCGGTAATCGAGGCTACCTGGCTGAATTCTGCGACCGCTTCGCCGATCACCCGCTGGTGATCGAGTTCCGCAATAGGGAGTGGATCAAGGACGAGGTCTTCGAGTTCCTGCGGAAGCACCAGGTGGGGTGGTGCGCGGTCGACGAACCTCAGTTCAAGAGCCTGATGCCGCCGATGGTCCTGGCCACATCCTCCGTCGGCTACGTGCGGTTCCACGGCCGGAACTACAAGCAGTGGTGGGCGGGAGACGGCAAGCTTCGGTACGACTACCTCTACACCAGGGACGAGCTGCAGGAGTGGGTGCCGAAGATTCAAAGCCTGGCGCAGGAGGCGCAAAAGGTCTACGTCTTCATGAACAACTGCTTCCAGGGCCAGGCG
>JBEKKD010000080.1:0-11829 GCA_050010895.1 Armatimonadota bacterium | reverse complement strand
AGCGCGATCGGCGCGGCCCCTGGAGACGCGTATGGCGAGAGAAGAGCTGGCGAAGGCGTACGAGCCGCACGACGTCGAGAAGCGATGGTACGATTTCTGGCTGGCGAGGGGGTATTTCCGCCTGCCTGACGCATCAGCGCGGCCCGGCTCGCCCGGATTCTGCATCACCATCCCGCCGCCGAATGTCACCGGCTCGCTGCACATAGGCCACGCGCTTCAGCACAGCATCCACGACGCGATTGCGCGCTGGCGGCGGATGAGCGGAGACCGCGTGCTCGTGATCCCCGGCACCGACCACGCCGCCATCTCCACCAACATGAAGGTCGAGCAGGCGCTGGCGGAAGAGGGCATCTCGCGCCACGATATCGGCCGCGAAATGTTCGTGGAGCGCTGCTGGGAGTGGACGCGCAAGTACGGCGGCGAGATCATCACTCAGCTCAAGGCCCTCGGCTGCTCGTACGACTGGGAGATGGAACGGTTTACGCTCGACGACCACTACTATCGCGCGGTGCTTCAAGCGTTCGTGCATTTCTACGGCCGCGGCTGGATCTACCGCGGGCATCGTGTGGTGAACTGGTGTCCCACCTGCGCGTCGACGGTTTCCGACCTCGAAGTCGAGCACAAGGACTACACCGGCAGCCTCTGGCACATCCGCTACCCGCTCGCCGACGGCAGCGGATCGGTGACGGTGGCGACCACGCGGCCCGAGACCATGCTCGGCGACACCGCCGTGGCGGTGAACTCGCAAGACCCCAGATATGGGCACCTGCATGGCAAGGAAGTGATCCTGCCGCTCATGAACCGCCGCATCCCGATCATCTGCGATGATGTGCTGGTTGACCCGCAGTTCGGCACCGGCGCGGTCAAGGTGACGCCCGCGCACGACCTCAACGACTTCGAGGCCGGGCAGCGGCATAGCTTGCCGCAGATCGTGGTGATCGGCAACGACGCCAAGATGAGCGCGGATGCTGGCGCGTACGCGGGCCTGGATCGGTACGAAGCGCGCACACGCGTGGTCGCGGATCTCGAGGCGCAGGGGCTGCTTGAGAAGGTCGAGGAGTACTCCTACCAGATCGGCGAACACGACCGCTGCCACACGGTGCTGGAGCCGCTCCTCTCGGAGCAGTGGTTCGTGCGGATGGAGGAGCTGGCGCGGCTGGCCCTCACGGTGCTGCAGGACGACCGCCTGGAAATCAGCTACCACCCCGACCGATTCTGCCGCTACACCCTCGACTGGCTCGAGAACCTGCGCGACTGGAACATCTCCCGCCAGATCTGGTGGGGGCACCGGATTCCGGTCTACTACTGCACCTCGTGCAAACACACAATGGTGCAGATGGACCCACCTGCGAGTTGCAGCAAGTGCGGTGGCCCGGTGCAGCAGGACCCCGATACCCTCGACACGTGGTTCTCGTCCGCGCTCTGGCCGTTCGCGGTCATGGGATGGCCGGACCAGGACGAATTCAGCGGATTCGTGGCCCAGAGCGTGTACCCGACCGCGCTCATGATCACGGCGCGCGACATTCTGTACCTCTGGATCGTGCGCATGATCATGACCAGCCTGGAATTCACCAGCGAGATCCCGTTTCGCCAGGTGCTCGTCCATCCGACAGTGCTGAACCTGGAAGGCCGGCGGATGAGCAAGTCGCTGGGGACGGGCATTGACCCCCTGGAGCTGATCGCCGACTACGGGTCAGACGCAACGCGCTTCAGCCTGCTCTACCAGTGCGCATCGGACCAGGACATCCGGTTCGGAGAAGAGCGAACCGAGATGGCGCGCAACTTCTGCAACAAGATCTGGAACGCCAGCCGTTTCGTGCTCATGAACCTCGGTGACGATTTCCCCCCGAACGAACGCGCCCCGGAGCGCGTCAAAGCAGAAGGATCGCTCGCGGAGCGATGGATTCTCAGCAGGTATGGCGAGATGCTGTCAGCGGTGACGTCTGCGCTCGGGCGCTACGAAATGGCCGATGCCGCGCGTGCGCTCCACACGTTTTTCTGGTCGGAGTTCTGCGACTGGTTCGTGGAGATGAGCAAGCCCGCGCTCAAGACGGCCGGCGCGGATGGTGAGCACGCGAAACAGACGCTGCACTACATCCTCGAAGGCACACTCCGTGCTCTACACCCGTTCATGCCCTTCATCACGGAGGAGATTTGGCACAAGATGCCGGGCGCGGGCGAGTCGGTAATGGTGTCGGCATGGCCGGAGCCGGAGGCGTCGTGGCGCGATGACGCAGCCGAGCAGCAGATGGAGACGCTGATGGCAGTGGTGGTCGCCGCGCGCAAGCTCAGAGCCAATCAGAACGTGCCTCCCGCGCGGGCGGTGGACATAACGGTGGCCACGCCGTCGGCCGACGCGTGGCAGGTGATCGAGGCGAACCGGGCTGCCATTCTGATGTTGGCCCGCGGGAACAGTGTCGTTCTGGCCGCCGAAACGGGGCCGCAGGCCGGAATGGCGGAGGTGATACACTGCTTCGGAGAGCCCGCGACTGTGTCCATCGCGGTCAAGTCATCCGAGCAGGAGTTGAGGTCCCAGAAAGCGCGGCTTGAAAAAGACAGCGCCCGCCTGGGGGAGGAAGAGGAGGCGTTGACCCGGAAACTCCAGAACGCTGAGTTTCGTTCGCGCGCACCCCGGCAGGTGGTCGAGAAGGCCGAGTCGCGCCTGCGAGAGGTTGCCGAACGCAGAAAGGCGCTGGCGGAGCAGTTGCTCGGAATCGACACAGCCCTCGGCGAACAGAAAGCACGATGAGCGTTTTAGTGAACACTGGAACAGGGAACAATCCTTTGTGCGAGGGTCGGGTAGGGGAAGTGTAGCGAGTGGATTACTTAGCTTTCAGCCGTTATATGTCGGTTGTGACCGCCCTCATCTACTGGGCCTTGGCGATCTGCTGGGGGGCTATCGTCATATTCTACGGACGGCAGTACTTCCGCCTCAAGCGGATCCATCCGGTTCTCACGGCCCTGCTCATCGTGCTTTTCATCGACGGCACTCGCACCCTCATCGAAAGCCTCTATTTTGGGGCGCGATACAGCGCGAAGGCGGGCATGGCGCCCCCGGTCTGGGTTACCGTTCTCGATCAGCCCTATTACGTCGCCATCCCCAAGGCCATCACGCTGGTCGCGGCTCTGGTGATCATCGTGGTCATCGTTCGGCGGTGGTTCCCCAGCCTCGAGCGGGAAGAGCGACGAAGGCAGGCCGCGGATCAGTTCCGTTCCGAACTCATCTCGCTCGCGTCCCACGAGCTTCGCGCGCCGCTCACCTCCATCCGCGGCTACGCGCACACGCTCGTGCGCGAGTATGGCCACCTCAGCGACGAAACCCAGAAGGAGTTCCTGGAGGGGATCGCCTCACAGTCGGACCGACTCAGCCACCTCGTCTCTGACCTGCTCGACATGAGCCAGATAGACGAAGGGAGGCTGAGGATCGAGCTGCATGCGGTCACCCCGCAGCAATTGTGTGAAGACGCTGTCCGCAGCGCCAGCCATCCGGGCCTGAAGCACGTCTTCCGCCCCGAGATCGCGCCGGAGCTGCCTCAGGTGCTCGCCGACCCCGGCCGCATTCGACAGGTCCTCACCAATCTCATCAGCAATGCGATCAAGTTCTCGCCCGAGCAGAGCGAGATAGTGGTGGGGGCGCGGCGCACGGATCACGCCGTGGAGTTCTATGTCACCGATCACGGCGTGGGAATCCCTCGCGAAGAGCAAGGGAAGGTGTTCTCCCGGTTCCATCGGGCCGCCAACGCGCACACGCCGGACACACCCGGCGCAGGGCTGGGCCTCTATATCACGAAAGCCATCGTCGTTTCACATGGCGGCACGATGGACTTCCGCAGCGAGCTGGGCAGCGGGAGCACGTTTGTCTTCACACTGCCGACACTCGAGGGGCGGAAGATCGCCGAAGGCGCAGCCGCGCCCGCTTCCCGGGAACTCCCGGCAATCGGATCGGCCGTCGCTATTCCCGAACGACCGGCTGCTCCCCCGCCAGCGACTCCGCGAGCTTGAACGCCTTCTCAACCGCCGGAGCCGCGCCCTCGACCGCGATCGTTACGGACCCCTCCGAGCCGTAGACGCCGCCTGAGGCAATGTGCCAGGCATCGACGCCCGCGAGCAGCTCGAACGCTTCCAGCTCCGTCACCACCTGCGCGTGTGACAGGATGGCCATTCCGCAGGGCGTGCCGTCAGTCTGCGCGGTGGAGCGGATGCCGCAGTGCGCTGCCGCCTCGATGACATCGGGCACGAGCTTCTCCAGACCGATCGGGACGATCAGGTGAGATCCCCGCGCGGAGACGACGCCCAGCATCTGGCCGACCGTACCCCCGACAGGGCTGGCGAGCAGCACCCCGACATTGCCGTCCGGGTCGATGGCGTTGCCGCCCTTGATGAACACATCGTCGCCGTCGAATTTTCCCAACAGCTCGACCCAGCCGCCCGCGTATGGCTCACCGTTCTTCAGCGCGATGGGGGCGAGGCGGGTCGATTCCGTCACATCCAGCCGACCGGCGGCGATCACTCCTGCCGCGAATCGCCACTTCGGGATCGGCTGGCCGAGCAGCTCCTCGGCTACGTACGCATTGGTCGTACCATTGCCAATGATCACGCGGCCGTGCTTGAAGGCGCTCTGGACTTCAGGCAACTGCGCGACGGCCCTTCCGATCAGCCGCTTCGACTCCGGGGGGTTCAGCACGATGACCGCGCGCGCCATCTCTCGAGTTCCGGCCATAGGATAGCTCCTCGACCCCTACGGGGGTCCCGCGGGTTGAACAGAAGAGGAGCGGCCGGATTCCGGCCGCTCCTCGGATCGTCATCAGCAGACCACGGGCGAAGCCGCTATTGCGAAGCAGAACGGTCAGCCCGCAGCGAAGCAGCGTCTGCTACTGGCCGGCCGGAGCTCCTGCTCCGCCGCCACCGCCGCCTCGGCCGCCACCGCCGCCTCGCATGCCGCCACCGCCGCCTCGGCCGCCGCCACCGCCGCCTCGGCCGCCACCGCCACCGGCGCCACCGGCGCCGCCAGCCCGACGCTGGACGTGACCGCTCGAGTCTACCGGTCCGACACCCGGGATGATATTGGTCTGCCTCCTCGTCTTCGTGACTTTCATGAGAACGAGTACCGCGACCAGCACCACTACCACGATTACAACAACCGCGACCGCTGGACTAACCTGCTTCCGCACGCGCTTCACCTCCTTTCCCACCGCAGCAGCCACTCGCAGCCCGTTGTGGTCTCGCGTGCCGGTCTGCTGCCATACCTATCGTGCTAAGTTACCACGATCATGCCGGAAGATGCGACCCCTGGCCGGAAAAAAAGCGGCCGCTTCAGGCCGTTCCTCGCCCAGGTACCCGGCATGACGACCTCTGGTACCTTCCAACTCGGCGGAATATAGCACGGGCTTTGGACTGTGTCAAGCCTGCTATCCACTATTTGGATGGTCCTGGGCGGGCAGGAGTTCCATTTCAGAAGCCAGAAATCAGAAATGCTCTCATGTCCTCGAGGTAAGCTGACGTGACTGACCGCCGCCACGCGCTGTCCCTCACCGGGCTGATCGCCCTCGCGCTGTGCATATGCGGCCGCTCTGCCTTCGCAGCGGAGAACCCGTCGCGGGAAGCGCTGAACCAGGCAGTTGTTGCCGCACACAGCATTGATCTCGGCGGCGACCAGTCAGCCGCGATCCGATATATCGCGTGCACGCTCAGCCGGGTGGACCCACGGGCCGCGCTGGATATGATCGATGGCATTCGCCGCCCGTCGGACGCGGCGCGGGCAGCGGCCTCGGTGGTAGCGGCGCTGGCAAAGACGGATCCCGCCAGAGCAAAGCAGGCCGCCGCTTCCGCGTCGAAGATGCTGCTCAGGATCGTCGAACCGGCCCGCCGGGACCAGGAGCAGGAACTGCTGCTCCGCGAGATCGCGCTGCTCGGCAACGACGCGGTTGTGGCCGTCTCCGAGGTCCCCGCCCAGACCGCCCGCGCGGCGGTCGCAGACTCACTCGCCGCTTCCAATCCGGCCGCGGCCCTCGCGCTCCTCAAGTCCTGGCAGATGTACGGCGCCGCGGTGGATAGGACGGTCGGCGAGATTGCCGTGAACCTCGCCTCCTCCGATCCGGATCAGGCGATGAAGATCGCCACTGGCATCGTCTCGGACCCGTGGCGCGCGCGCGCGTTGTGGCAGATCGCCGAACTCCGGCCGCCTGCAGAAGCGGCGGGGATTGCGCAGCAAGTCGCCGATCCGCTCATCAAATCGGCAGTGCTGACCAGCGCGGCCGTGCGGCTAGCGATCGAGGACCCGGAGAGCGCCATCTCGCTTGGCGAGCAGGTGACGGTCGCAGGGGCGACGGCCGAGGCCCAGGTCGCCGCGGCGCTGGCCCCGTCTGACGCCGACAGAGCGCTGGCCCTGGCCCGCACGCTTCCCGACCGGCCGCGGCGTTGGGCGCTCGCGCGCATCGCGGCCGCCATCGC
The DNA here is from genome assembly GCA_050010895.1 of Armatimonadota bacterium. Taxonomy (GTDB): domain Bacteria; phylum Armatimonadota; class Hebobacteria; order Hebobacterales; family Hebobacteraceae; genus JBEKKD01. The sequence continues at coordinate 5,379 of JBEKKD010000080.1, read as the reverse complement.
CGGCTCCCGCCCGGATACTGCGGAAAGCCTGCTCCGGGAAGCCGCTGCAGACCCCCAGGTGATCGAGTCGGTGGTCGCCCGAATGGCCGCCGCCAACCCGAATCGAGCGGCGCAGTTCGCTCGCTCGTTGCCGTCGGGAGATCTGCGTGACGGCGCGCTTGGCGCGGTCGCCGCCGCCCTGGCTGTCTCAGACTACCGGAAGGCGGGCGACCTGGTGTGGGAGATGTCGGGCCCATCGGCGCGCGACAGGGCAGTTCCAGCCGTGGCGCTCCAGGCGGCAGCCGCCGACACCGATGCTGCAACCTCCCTGATCGGGCTGGTATCCGAGCCGAGCGCCGCGCTCAGGCTGAGAGCGAAGATTGCAGCCAGAGTCGCGCCTCGCGATCCCCGCGCCGCTCTCCGCCTGCTCGAGACGCTGCCGGACAGCGACTACCGACGCGCGGCGGCCTTGGACGCGGCCGCGGCGGCGCTGGCCGCCGGCAGAAGCGCCGACGAAGCGCTGAAGATAGCGACGATAGGGGTGCCGCGCGACGTGGCGCTCCGCTGGTTGCTGCCGGACCTGGCGGTCAGCCAGACGGGCAGCCCGATTGGGCTCTCCGATTCCATCGGCGATGCCTACCTCCGCGCGCTCGCGCTCACCGATGTCGCCCGCCGGTTGGAGCGCATGGAGTCGCGGCCACGGCCGTCACCCTCCCTCGCGCAGATGATCCGGCCGGTGGCCGAGTGGGACGGCATCTGATGCGCTCTCTCTCCCTGGCCGCGGGCGCTGTCGCAATCGCCTTGCTTGCGCGCAGCGCCGCCTTCGCAGGCGGCCTGACGATCGTGTCGCGGTCCCCCGCGGCGCTGACGGTGCGCATCCCCGACGCTCAGCCCGGCGCCCTCTACCGGGTGACCTACAGCGACGGCAAGCACACGTTCGTGTGGGAGAACGTGCAGCAGCCGACCGGCGCGGCCTCGGTGAAGCTCGCAGATAACGAGTTCCTGCGGCCTCAGTACCGGCTGCGCTGCGGATCACGGGCATCGCGAGCCGACCCCGTTGTCTTCGACGACCGGCTGAAAGGGCCGATCGTCGGGAAGAAGCGGCGCCAGTATGGCGTCCCGGTCAGCACCTTCGGCGGCGCCGGATTCCTGGTGCCGGGGGTCTCCGATCTGCAGCGTGATGACTACGGCAACTTCTGGCTCTACCTCGACCATGCTCCCTACGCGGTGCTGAAATACAACTCCCGATTCGAGTATCAATTCGCCCTGCTGACGCCCGACCGCGTCCTCGCCCACAATACCGACGCCGACGGCAACCTCTATCTGCTCCATCCGGGGAACTGGATGTCGAAGCACAGCCCGCTCGGGGAGAACCTGGCGGCATGGGAGCTTCCCTTCGGGCGTGAGCCGGGCGAGTTCGTTTCGGCCTCGGGCATGGCCATAGACCGGCCGGCGGGCCTCATCTACCTCGCCGACGACGCGCTCGGGCGGGTCCAACGGTTCGACCTGAGCCTGCAACTTCACCCGCTCCCGCAGACGGCCTGGGGATGGATCGGCCGCGAGGACCTGGCGTACACGCGCCCAGACCGCTATGACGCTGACACCATGTCTTACCAGCTCGATCGACCGCGCCAGCTTCGCCTCGACGGCAATGGACACATCCTCGTTAGTTGTGAGCACTACATCAGCAAGTTCAGCCTCACCACAGGCCGCCAGGAGCCATTCGGATCGCACCCGGTGCTGGGCTGGGGAGGCAGCTTCACGGACGATGCCTCCTCGCCCTCCGCCGCTCTCGACGGCCACTGGCAGCGCCACTGGCTGGCCGGTGTGGACGGCGTTGGCAATGTCTACATAGCGGATCGAGAGAACGATTTCGTCATCGACCCCAGGCTCCAGGTATTCGCGCCGGACGGCGACCTCAGTCAGGTGCTGGACATCACGCGGCCGCTCGCAGACGAGTCCGGGAAACCCGTGTACGTCACCGCCGTGGCCGGCCTGGCGACTTCGGGCGACGCGGTCTGGATCGCCGACGCGGCCGGCCGAGTCTATCAGAGTCCATCGAGATCGGGCTTGACGAGCGGAGGGCGCTTGTTCCTCGGGCCGGGTGCGGCGGGGCGGCAGTTCGATCTCAGCGCCGTCGATGAGTCGAAATTCACCGTCGAGGCGCAGGCCGAGCGAGTGCAGCACAGCGCCGAAGGCCTCCTGCTCGGGTTCATCGGCGATAACAACGAGACCGGGAATTGCGAGCGGGAAGGCCGGCCGGAGCTTGGCCCCGGCGAGCGGTCGATGTGGTTGCCCGTCCGCCTCGGAGAGCCGTTCACGGTGACGCTGCTCGACAGCGACGGAAACACGATCCCCCCGTCGGCGTATTCGATCGAAGCGGAGCAGACGCCGGGGCTGTTCGGCACCCTCTTCGACTACTTCCGTGTGACCAACCGCAGTGGCGCGGCCTGGCGGAGCGCACGATTCGTGGCGAAGGCGACGGGATAGCCCCGGGCCCATGAAGTTCTCCCGACTGAGCTGGACCCTGGCCGCGACGTTCCTCTGCTACGGCGCCATGGTCTTCTCATTCGGCCCCTGCCTGACATCCATGGCCGACACCTTCCGCGTGCCTGTGGGGCAACTGGGGCTGATCTTCACCCTCTACGCCGTCGGCCTCATTCCCTCGGTTCTGCTCAACGGGTATCTTTCCGAGGTCATGGGCCGGCGCCTGATTCTGCTGGGGATCATCGCGCTGCTCGCGGGAAGCTGCGCGCTGTTCGCGCTCCTCTCAGTGGCGCCCGGACTCGGATTCCTGCTCGCGCTCGCGGTCATGATCCTGCTGGGGTATGGCGGCGGCGGGATCGAGACCCTCACCAACATCCTTATCACCGATGACAACCAACCCTCTCCCGCCCTCGCGCTCAACACCACTCACGCGTTTTTCGCAATCGGCGCGGTTCTGTCACCCCTCGGCGTCAGCCTGCTCCTGCGCTCGCACCTGCCGTGGGAGTGGATTTTCTACGGGAACGCGGCGCTGTTCGCCATCGTCTTCCTGGCGCTATCGCCGTTGCGCATGCCATCCGCCACCGCGGAGCCATTCCCGCCCGGCGCCGCGCTGCACCTGCTCAGGTCGCGCCTGGTATGGGTCCTGCTCGCCATGATCACGCTCTACGTCGGCGCGGAAATGGGCGTATCGGCATGGGTGAGCCCGTTGATGGAGAAGGTACTGCACACGAAACGGGATCTCGCCGGCCTCTCGGTTTCGGTCTTCTGGGCCCTGATGATCGTGGGGCGAGTCGCGGTCGGCCCGCTCGCCGTGCGGTTCCGGCCGCCGCCTCTGCTGTTCATCCTCGCTTGTGGCAGCGCCATCGGCGCGGTCGCCATCGCCTCCTCCCACAGCGCCCTGCTCTGCCTCATCGCCACGGGATGCTGCGGGCTCTTCATGTCCGGCATATTCGCTCTCGTGCTGATCGACGCCTCGCGGCACTTCCCTCAGCGCCTCGGGGCGGTGTTCGGCATCATCATGGCCGGCGTCGGCGTCGGCTCGCTCGTGATACCCGCCGCCATGGGATGGATATCCGAAACAGCCGGGTTCAGGGCCGCCATGCTCGTCCCTGCCGGGCTCATGTCCGTCGTGGCCGCCAGCTACCTCGCGCGGTGGTCCCAGTGAGAGTGAGAGAAGAGGGAGCCGGGCCCGCGGGCAGAACAACAAGCTGATACTCCCAGGAGGGCGCTCGATGAAGCTCGCGGTGTTCACCGATGAAGTGACGCAGGATCTGGAGAAGGCGGTCAAGTTCGCCACCGGCTTCAAGCTCGATGGGGTCGAGCTGCGAAGCGTGTGGGACAAGGCGATACACGCGCTCACCGACGATGAACTCAAGCGCGTCAGGGATCTGGTGGGTGAGAATAGCCTGAGCGTGCCCTGCATCGCGTCGCCCATCTTCAAGTGCGATCTCGACGACGCAGCCACCCAGAAGGAGCACGTCGAGTACCTGCGCAAGACCATCGAGGCTGCGAAGCTGCTCGATACCAAGATCGTCCGCATCTTCACCTTCTGGAAGAAAGGTCCGTCGGCGCCGGTCTGGGAGCGAATCAAAGACCAGTTCCGACCGGCGGTGCCGATCGCCGAGGGCGAAGGGATCATCCTGGGGCTCGAAAACGAGGCCTCCACATTCTGCGCCACGGCCGCGGAGACGAAGCGCTTCATCACCGAGATGGGCTCGTCCGCGATCAGGTCCGTCTGGGACCCGTGCAACGAGCTCTACGCGGGCGAGGGGATCACGCCCTACCCCGACGCCTATCGTCTCGTGGAGCCCTGGATGGTGCATCTGCACGTCAAGGACGCGGCCAAAGACGCATCAGGCGAAGCGCAGATCTCGCCGGTTGGTGAGGGGAACATTGACTGGAAGGGCCAGTTCCTCGATCTCATTCGGAAGGGCTACCAGGGCTTTATCTCGCTCGAAACCCACTGGCGGCCGCAGGCGCTCTCAGAGGACGTGTTGAACCGTCCGGGCGGCTCCGGCTTCTCCGAGTCGGGCGAGTACGCAAGCGATCTCTGCATGCGAAACATGCTGAAGATTCTCGAGGAGGCGAAGCAGTCGGCGTAAGCCGACGGTCGGCGGGAGGCTTCGCTTCCGCGGCGGCTGCGGCTCTCCGCAGCCGCCGCCGTGTTCGGCATGCAGACCTGCGCCGCCCCTCCGTCGCGACAGCACGTCACCCCTCCAGCTTCACCCCATGCTGCTCGATCACCGCGTCCTCGTGCTCGTAATCGAACGGGCGCTCGATACCGGGCCAGTTCCAGCCATCGCCGAGAGGGTTCTGGCAGAGCCAGGCGAGCGTGAGCTCCAGTCCGTCGCGCGGAATCATCCGGTCTCTGTACCGCAGTTGGGCGCGCGCTCTCCGCAGATCGAAGAACGAAGTGCGCGCATAGGGCGTACTCCACAAGTGGCCGGGGACCGAGTAGATGTCCCAGGTGTAGTCCAGCGCGTTGGCCACCCCGCGAGCCAACTGTGCGACCGTATAGAGCCTTTCCTCGCCGAGATTGTAGACCCCCGACACCCGTGCCGAACAGAGCGCCTGCGCCACGCCCCAGGCCATGTTCTGCACGAAGCCGCGGTGGCAGATGTTGAGGCCGCCGTCGGGAACGGCGACGCGCGTGCGACCGTCGAGGATGCGCTTGGCGAAAAACCAGGCTGCGCAGCGGGGATCGCGCGGGCCGTAGATCTCGGGCAGCCGGACGACGACCGCCGCCAGCTTCTCGCTCTCGGCCGCATCCAGTGCCACCCTATCAGCCTCGATCTGCAGCGCCACCTCGGGAGTTGCTCGGGCTGCAACTTCGGTGGCCTCGTCTATGGGGCAGATCGGAGCGGCCCCGTAGACCTCCGCCGAGCTGAGATGCACCGACCGCTTCACCTTCCC
>JBEKKD010000079.1:0-11845 GCA_050010895.1 Armatimonadota bacterium | reverse complement strand
TCAAGAAGGGCACGCGCAGCGCCGATGGGGCGACGATTCAGTGGGACGAGCAAACCTTGATGCGCGCCATGGAGGCCTACGGGCTACGCGACTCTACACACTCAGCACACTCTACACAATCCATGCCGCTGACGCCTGGCGACGAACAGGCTAATGCAGAGTGTGTAGAGTGTGACGAGTCAGAACGGGGCGTTGGGGGGAGTGACGCGCACATACCTCCGGTCGCCGCTGGTCAGAGCCTCCAGCCCGATGGGCCGGCGCCGAAGCCGAATCGGCCCTGCTACGCCTGCCATGTCGCCCGCTTCTGGCTGGATACGCTGGGTGTTTGGAAGTGCCTCACATGCCATCCCCCGGCAGACGAGGGCCTCGTCCAGGAGTGGCTGGACCTGGGTGACGACGCGAAAGAGCAGCACCCGGAGGGCGGCTAGCGATGCGAAACGCCTTGCACCCCGACCAGCTTTCACCCGATGACCGCCTCCAGGAGGTCGCCTCCCTGCTGGCCGTCGGCTTCCTCCGCTACTGGCGCCGTGAGGCCGTGGACGGCGGAGAGAAAGGACTTGATGTTCTTCGGACTTCGAGTGAGGTATGTGACGAACCCCAGTCCGAAGGAGAGAGCCTATGAGCACCAGCATCGTGAAGCAGATCGCGGACCTGGAGCGGGCCTCCATGGCCGATCTCCAGCACCGCTGGCAGCAACTGATCGGCACGGAGCCACCCCGCTACAACCGGGAGTTCCTGGTGCGGCGACTCGCCCACCGTCTCCAGGAGCTGGCCCACGGCGGGCTCAGCCAGTCTGCCCGTGCGAAGATGGATGGGTTACTGGAAGATGCCGGCTACGACGAGATCGGCGCCGTGCGCGCGGAGCGGCGGCCAGCCCAGGGGCGGCGCGAGCTGCCCGTCCTAGGGACCCGCCTCATCCGCGAGTGGAATGGTGAGCGCCACGAGGTCACGGCCGCGCAGGGCGGCTTTGACTACCGGGGGAGACGCTACCGCTCCCTGTCGGCTATCGCCACCATCATCACCGGCACCCATTGGAACGGTCCGGCTTTCTTCGGACTCCGCTCGAAGCAGAATGGAGGCGCGCGATGAAACATCGGCAGCCTGAGAAGAACACCGTCGTCCCCTCGCAGCGAATTCCGTGCGCTGCTTACACGAGGACGAGTACAGAAGAAGGCCTCGACTCCGATTTCAACTCGCTGGACGCGCAGCGGGAATCGGCGGAGGCATACATCGCCAGCCAGAAGCACGAGGGCTGGACCGCCCTCCCCGCCCCTTACGATGACGCTGGCTGCTCTGGCGGCACGCTGGACCGCCCCGCGCTGCAGCGGCTGCTGCAGGATGTGGAGACGGGCCGGATCGGCTGCGTGGTGGTCTACAAGGTGGACCGAATCTGTCGCTCCCTGCTGGACTTCGCCAAGCTCATGGAGGTCTTCGATCGGCACCAGGTCGCTTTCGTCTCGGTCACTCAGCGCTTCGATACCAGCACCTCCATGGGTAGGCTGATGCTGAACATCCTCCTCTCCTTCGCCCAATTCGAACGGGAGATCATTGGCGAGCGCATTCGGGACAAGGTGGCCGCCACCAAGAAGAAGGGCAAGTACTGCGGCGGACCCGCGGTGCTGGGCTATGACGTGGACCGGGAGCGGAAGCGGCTGGTCGTCAACCCGCCCGAAGCCGAACTGGTGCGCCACGTCTTCGAGGAGTTCGTCCATACCGGTTCGGCCACCGCCCTGGTTCAGCAGCTGACCGCCAAGGGCTATACCACCAAGTCCTGGACCACGAAGAAGGGCACGACGCGGGCGGGTGGCCCTTGGAACAAGGCCCACATCTACCGCCTGCTCAACAATCCTCTATACGTGGGCGAGGTCGCGCATGGGGAAGACCGCTACCCGGGCGAGCAGGAGCCTATCGTGTCCCGCCGGCTCTGGGAGCAGGCCCATGCCATCCTCAGCCAGCAGTACCGCGCTCGCGAGGTGCAGACGCGGACCAAGACAGAGGCGCTGCTCAGGGGCATCCTCCGCTGCGCCCACTGCGGCTGCGCCATGGGGCCGACGTTCACCAGAAGGCGGGGCAAGGTCTACCGCTACTATCTGTGCGTCCACGCATCCAAGAACGGCCATGACTCATGTCCCACGCGATGCCTGTCGGCGGGCGAGATCGAGCGGACCGTCATCGATCAACTGCGGATGGTGCTGCGCGCCCCGGAGATGCTGGTGCAGACTTACCGGGAGGCGAAAGCGCAGACGGAGGGACAGGACCAGTGTCCGGTTTTCTCAGAACAGGACGTCATCGACGCCCTCGGCTCGCTCGATCCGGTCTGGGAGCAGCTCTTCCCGCAGGAACAGGAGCGCATCGTGCAGCTGCTGGTGAAGCGGGTGGACGTGTACCCGGAGAAAGCGGAGGTGCAGATCCGGGCGGAAGGCCTGGCCTCACTGGTGGCTGAACTGCGGGCGGACGGGGTGGAGCGGGAGGACCAGGCGTGAACGGGATCGAGCGACCACGACTGACCGCGGGCGGGGAATACCTGGTGGTGACGGTGCCGCTCCAGATCAGGCGGCGCGGGGGCCGCAAGCAGGTGATCGCGCCGGGGGGTGTGGATGCTGACGGGGCGGCCCAGCCGCGCACAAACCGGCCGCTGGCGCTGGCTCTCGCTCGTGCCCACCGGTGGCGGCAGATGCTGGAAGAGGGCCGCTACGCGACCATTGGCGAGCTCGCCCTGGCGCTGGGGGTGGACAACTCCTACCTGGCGCGCATGCTGCGGCTCACGCTGCTGGCACCGGATATCATCGAGGCGATCATCGGAGGCACGGAGCCGGACGGGCTGTCGCTGGAGATCCTGTACCGGGTGCCGGTGGGGTGGGAGGAGCAGAGGAGGGCGCTCGCGCGAACCGACGGTGAGGCGATTCCAGGCTAGCTCTGCGTGACTGTGCGCCCCACTCGCCCCCGGCCTGTCGGCCTTCGACTCTCCTAGAGCTGGCACGCCCAGTCCGAACTCCCGAAGCCGGCCGCCTCGGGCACCGCGGAGCTCGGAACAGCTACCCGGGAGGCGCGCATCTGGCGGAGAGGTGGGGGACGGTGGCCGGGTCTCCTCCAGCCACCGCCCGGGGCCGCGGGTCATCTATGTCCGACCCTTCCTCATCTCCTCGTCCATGTCTGTCAGCCTGAGCTCGATCTCCAGCAGCTTCTCGCGGATCCTGAGCTCGGCCTGATGCACCAGATTCCTGACCACGGACAGCATGCCAGCTATCAAATAGGCGATCCCTATCAGCGCGGTGAAGACAGACCACTTGCCCGAACCGTACTTCAGGTTCAGCCAGCTTACGAACAGCGCTACGGCACAGATCAGGATCGAGTTGTACCATACCAGCCTGGCCACCGACGTCCGGTCGCTCCTCAGGTCGATCACTCCCCTGATCGCGATCCTGCCGGCGAGCGCCGCCCACACCAGCCCGAGGACTGCGAACGCCCCAAACACCGCCCGTCCCCAGGCCGCGTATTCGCCCGTCATGTGCGTCGTGGCTGCCAGTATGGCGAAGTCCACCCCAACGAAGATGCCAAGGAGAGCTCCGATGGCGTAGGCCACCCGCCTCGCAGGGGTAAGGGTCTGGTTGAGAATCTGCCGCATCTCCATTTCATACCGCTCCTTTCGTTTCGCATCCACCTGTTCGGCTGCGATGAGCCGGTCGGCGAACCTATCGCAGTGGCCCATCACGTAGCCTCCTCTGCTTCGATCACGGCACGTAGGGCATTCCTGGCGAAGTGCAGCCGTGACTTCACTGTGCCGATTGGGACTCCGAGCACCTCGGCGATCTCGCCGGTTGACAGATCATCCAGGAAGAAGAGCGTAAGGACCTCTCGGTGGGAGGCCGATACCTTACCAAGAGCCCAATGGACCTGCTGAGCATCCTCAAAGGTGAAGGACTCGACGCTCCCCTCCTTCCCGGCGACCTCCTCACCGTCAACCGGGATGCCCCGATCCCTGTACCTCGCCCTTAGCCTGTCCATCGCCTTGTGCCTGGCCGTCTTGTATAGCCACAGTGGCAGGTCACGTGGCTCCCGAAGCCCGTTCACGCTTCTGGTCAGCGCGAACCACGTGTCCTGCAGAGCATCCCATGCATCGTCCTCGTTGCTGACCAGTCGCATGATGTAGTAGAAGAGCCTACGCTCCCAGTGCTTGACCAGTTCCTCTAGCGCCGAGGTATCGCCGCGGCGGTAGCGAACGAGCATCAGCTCTGTGATGATATGGTCTCTTCCCGTGTTCAACGGTCGCAGCTCCCTACGCTTCCGTCAGTACAGTCGGAGGAGTCGTGGGAAAGGTTCATCCCTGCAGTGTACCATTCCCCGACCGACTCACGACCCGCTGACTCAGGCTGGGGTTAGGCTGGGGTAGCCTCCTCGCGCCCGATCTCGTGGAGGCGATCCTGGGCGGGACGGAGCCGGACGGGCTGTCGCTGGAGCAGCTGTACCGGGCGCCGGCAGAGTGGGGGGAGCAGAGGCGGGTGCTGGAGGGATGCGAGTAGGTCGGCTATCGCCGTTCCACACCGATCATGTTCTCGATCGCGTCCAGGGACGTACGACACCGCACGGGATCGGCCGGGGTGGCCCAGGGGTATCCCGTTCCCGGTGTGCCATCATAGCTCAGGTAACGGCTGATGACGCGCCACTCCAGCAGTAGGCGAGCCGCCCAGGCCGCGCGAAGGTCAGCCGCGCCCAGGGGGCGCCCGGTCGCTGTCTCCCACCCTTCGCGGAAGGGCGGCCAGCCGGCCGCGCCTCCGTCATCGAACTCTTCATCGAAGCCAAGCGCGGAGCCCAGCTGCATTGCAGCGCAACCCACACGGCACATCTCCAGGTCGAAGAAGCCCATGAAACTCCCGTGCTGGACGTGAAGATTGCCGACATCCTGGTGGTAAAGCACCGCGGGCTGGGCGAGGATGCGGGGCAGCTCGGCCTCGATGAAGTCAAGGCTTGCGCGCCAGTAGTCGCCACGGAAGTCTGGATCCCGATCGTTGATACTCCGTCCGAGGCTGAGTATCCGGCCGAGGTAGGCGACAAGGGTCGGCGTGTCGCGGTAGAACTGGGACTCGAACGCCTCCCGGTCAGCCGCGTCGAGGGGCACCTGCGTCAGTGCGCCGATTGCCCGTCCCGTCTCGCGACAGCCCGCGCGCCAGATCGCCTCGCCATCGTCTTCCCGTGATCGAGAGAGGTACACCCCAGGAACGTACGTCATCACGAGCAGCGTCGCGCTGTCCTCCCAGATCACCTCGGGAACAAGCCCCGTGTCCCGCCAGTGACGCAGCCCAAAGCACTCGCGCTCCTTGCGCTCCGCCTCACAGAACACCTTGAGCACGACGAGTTCACCGCCCCGGCGCGCGAAGATGACGCGGTTCGTCGCGCCCTGTCCCGGCTGCTCGACTCCGCGTCGCGTGTACTCGGGGTGCGCCGCGATGAAGGCATCGACCTTCGCCAGCGTCTCCTCGGTGAACTGCGTCGCCCAATCATCTGCCATGATTACTCCTCTCTGTGCCCGTGGGTGCGGAGGTCAGATACGAGTTCGCGCGCTCGATCGGTACCCCCTTCGGCGACAGCGATGGCCGTGATGATGTGGCGGTAGTAGGACGGGACCCGGTGTCGGCTATCGCCGTAGTGCTTGAGCATGGGCTCATACCTTCTCTTGAGATCGTTCAGGAACTCCCGCAGCAGCGGATGGTGACTCGCGAAAAGGCATGTACCGAACAGCCAGGTGCGCTCGTCGATCTCTCTCGCTCCGGGCTCAGCGGCGTAAATCTGGTAGAAGCGGTCCTTGCTCCGGATGAGTCGCTCCTCGACGACCGCCCAGTCTGTGGCTCGTAGGTGCCGGCGCAGCAGCCCCAGACCCCTGGTACCGACAGGGGCCAGAACCAGCCTCCTGACCCGGGACAGGATGGCCCTTGATGTCGCCAGCATGTCCACGATGGTCTTCTCCCCAAGCCCGGCGATCACCACCACCTCCACCTCCCTGGTAGCCAAAGGATGCAGGCCGTCTCCCTGGAGCAGCACGACACGGGCGCGCAGCGACTCATCCCACCCATACCGGCGCCAGAACCGGGCTTCGGCATCAGCTTGCTGCTCGACACCGATGAGCCTCAGCCGCTCGCAGACCCGGGCCAGGTGCACGATGACCTTCCCGTGGTCGTACCCGACATCGGCGACACAGGTGGTGTCCCGCGGAATCAGGCTGGCGATGGCGCCGAACCGCGTCATGTTATCACATGCCACCAGTCCACCGGCGCCCATCCGTCCCTACCTCCTCGATCGAAGTCACAAAACAAGAAACGCGACTGCTCCAGACGATCCGAGGGTTCGGATGGTCAGGAACAGCCGCGTCACAGTGGGTAGCGCGCTCGGCTGCTAAAGTCTTCTATTGTCGATGCTAAATGTACCGGGGCGGCGGCTCGCTGTCAAGCCTCCGCCGCCCCGCCCAACCGTCTCTTTCGTGGATTCGGTCGTGGCCCCGGTGCCTGCCCTGTGGAGCGGTTCGCAGGATGCGCGCGGTGCCGCGGGCTACGCATCGCGTAACCACCCGGAACACATAATCCGTGGTCGCAGCCGTAGAGATGACTTCGATCCCAACGTCATCAACGGGCGGAGGCAGCGCCCGCGCCTGATCCGCAGTCAGCATTGGTCTCACTTCTCTCTTCGCACCTCACCCCACAGGCTCCACACCCAACGGTCAGCCGCCGGATAGCCTGCTTGCTTGGCGGCCCGCTCCTGCTCCCTCACTCTGGACAGCCAGTCCGGGTCTGACCATGCTCCGTAGCCGTGCGCGGGGCTGAGGTACTCGAGTACTTCGGGGCCGAGGAGGCGTTGCTCCAAGATGATATCTGTGTACCGGCCAAGCGCCCTGTGCTCGGCCTCCACCTTTTCTCGCCAATCCGCAGACGCGGCAACCACATCTATCAATGCCGGCAAGTCCGGCGGCAGCGGGAGCCTTCCATACTCCCATCGGAGCCGCTTCGCATACGGATGGTACTGCCTGCACATCAGAAAGCCCACCTTCAGCAAATCGCCCAGCAGCGTCCCCAGCAGGATCTGCGCTTCCACCAGCGCGTGTCGTCGCACGGCAAGGTCGAGTTCGGCCGGCATTCCTTTCATCCTCGCCAGCGTCGTGATAAGCCGCTTCTGCCAGAGCCACTCCGGATGCCGTTCCGGCAGAGTCGCCTTCCGCAGACGCGCGATGACGTCGTCTGAGTCGCGTAGAACCAAGCTCTCGTAGTGGAGCGTGTGCAACGACTCGAAGGTGATGTCCTCCCACGCGACATCATCCTGCTGAGCGAGGATGCGTTCCGCCTTTCCATCCAGCAGCCACGACCGGGGAAGCACGCATATCTCCGGGTGCCCACGGATGTGCCAGTCTTCGGGATGTCCCGGCGACTCGGAGCAGATCAGCTGCGCATCGAATCGCTCCGGTATGTGCAGCAGCAGCAGTTGCAGTCGCGCGCCTTCTGCCGCCCACATCTCATCGCCAAGGTAGAGGATCGCATCCAGATCGGAGTGCTCGTCATCGAGGCCCATGACATGGGAGCCTATGAGCACCAGGCGCATCTCGGCCGCGGCGCGAGGGTGCTGCTCGGCGATCAGAGGCATGACCACACGCTCGACGTACGCCGTTGCGTTACTCATCTCGTGTCCTCAGACCCGGCAGCCTATCCCCGAACAACGCCCTGAGCTTCTCCACCTCCCAGTCCGCAATCATCCCCAGGCACCGCGAGTTCGGGTGGATGTTGGTGAAGAACGCAGGGTCGTCCGCGAAGAACTGGTCGAACGAGTCGTCGTGGATGGTGTGCTCGCGGTCCGGCAGCCCCCGCACGCGCAGGTCCCAATTGCCGCGGCGCGTCTCCATCTCCATCTTCGCGTAGACGTCCACCATTGGATAGCCCTTCTCAGCAGCGAGTTCACGCATCGCCTGATAGAGCGGACCGAGGCGCGCGTTTCTGTCGAACAGGTAGTGTGTCGGGTAGTCGACCCAGATACCGGTCTCCACGATGATGGCCGCGCTTACGGACTTCTGCACGACTCTCCCGCAAAGCGCCTCCAGGTTCGCGATGCAGGCCGGAATGCCGTCCCGTTTCCGGTCGTTCACCCCGTAGCGAACGAATGCGACATCCAGCCGCGCCAGCGTGGCGAGTGCGGCTTCCATGCGGCCGGAGGCGATGAGATCTCCCGCCGTTCCGCCGCTCTCCGCGAGATTGCGGATCAGGAACGGTTGCCCGGGGAAGGCGCGGCGCAGCCGCACTGCGAGGTGGTTCTCCGGCCGCATCGCCGGTGGGAAGTCCACGTCCACAGTGCAGTCGCCGAAGAGCGCGATGCAGCACGACGTTTCTGCCGGCGGCGCAGGCGCCCTCGCCTCGTCGCTGTATGGCGTAGACGGCCACTCTCTGGTGTGTCCCTGCAGGGGATCGGGCTTCTCTGCCGTCTCTCCCATCGTGCTATCCAATCTCCTTCCACCAGCTCGTGCTGTAGTCAGTGAACCGGTAGCCCAGGTTCGTGTAGAACAGTGCTGCGCGGTGGTTCTTGCCCCGTGTGCTGATGGCGCTGTGCCGACATCCTCGCTCGTGCATCCCGGTCAGTCCACGGGAGAGCAGGTGTCGCCCCAGGCCACGGCCTTGCAGCGCGTCGACCACCCAGAGAGAACCACAGTAGCACCACTCCGCCGCGTCCGGAGCTGGCGAGGACCGGCCCCGCTCCAGTCGGCATGCGCCAACCCACTCGTCCCCTTGCTTCGCGATGATGTCCAACTGAGGGCCAAGTCTCCCCTCAGCGCACGCGGTCGTTATGCACACCTCAACTCCAGGCGGTCGCAGCGGGGGTGGCGTATAGTCGCGCCACGTCAGGTATAGCTCGTCTCTATCCAGCCGATAGCCAGCCATCCCGAGTAGAGCTCGAACGTGGCCGATATGGTCCGACAGGTGAGTGCACGGCGACTGGCAGTACTCGTAGGCGTAGAGGTAGTGCCATGCTGATATGGCATGACGGCCCCGTCCGCGTGCCCAGGTCTCGGCCCAGGTGAGTAGCGCCTGGCCTACGGCACGTTGGCCCGGACGGTAGCACAGACACCGGATTACCGCGGGCTCTCCCGCTGGATGCCAGTCCTCGACCGCAGGGGAAGCGATGGCAACATGGGCAAACCCGATAGCTTCGCCATTCTCCACCGCTACCCTGAGGGTCTCGTCACGTGTCTGCACGCGCGTGCCAGCGAGCGCATCCAGACTGGCGAACTGCTGCACCGGAACCGGGTACGTGTCCGGCACGGGCGCAATCATCTCGTTGTAGAGGCGCGCCACTTCGGGTGCCATCGCGGTTTCAAAATCTACGATCTCCATGATGTCTACTCGCTTCCCCGCAACCCCACGAAGAAACGCGCCTGCCTCTCACCACCCGGTGATTCGAATGGCGGGAAGCAGGCGCGCAATGGGCTGAGGTGCGCATTCCTGCTACAGCAGTATCGTTTTGTCCGAGGTCAGCCGACCGGATCTTAGCCCGCGGTGTCTGGGCCGTCAAGCGTGATTGCCCGCGCCTGGGACCGGACCCCTATTCCCACGTGGGCTCGGTTCGCTCTCTGCGGCCAGTTCTGCGTCCGATACTTCCTATTACTGGACGCAGATCCGCAGCAACGCAGGTCCCGGAGGGGGGCTCTCGACCAGACTGAAGCTGACCGTGGAGTCGTCTCTCCTGGAAGCCGCGGCACCCCGCACCGGAGCTTTCCCTTGCCCGTTCCGAGAACGGCTCGCATGCCCCAGAACTGTCCTTGACGCTTGCGCATTTCACACTATAATAGCCCCGCGAAGAGTCGGCCTCCCTCGCGGGCAGCAGTCCATAGGAAGGAGGTGAGAACCCGCACCTGCCGTTGCGGTCCAGAAGCGAAGATGCTCACACCAATAGAGGGAAAGGTGATCCCCGATGAGTATCCGACTTCAAGGCTTCACCCGCCGGCCTTCAGGCGGGTTCACCCTGATTGAGCTGCTAGTGGTCATCGCGATCATCGCGATTCTAGCAGCCATGCTGTTCCCAGTGTTCGCGCGGGCGCGTGAGTCGGCGCGCAAGATCCAGTGTTTGTCGAACGTCAAGAACATCGCCATGGCGGTCCAGATGTACCTGAGCGATTACAACGCGCTGCCGCCAAACGAGCATAACCAGGCCGCGATCGCGTACATCCAGGCACAGTGGGGCAATTGCAACTACAACAACGGCGAGGAGAATCCCTATCTGAAGTGGCCGGTCATCCTGGACGAGTACATCAAGAACCGCGATGTCTGGCGCTGCCCGAATGCGAAGCTGGAATCGGGCGCAGAGCTGATCTTCGGCAATCCGAACTATCTCGCCGAGCATATGCAGTACCCGAGCTGCTGTGGCCCCTGTGAGGAGAGCTTCCCCAACGGGTGGGGCGGCACCGTCACCGACTCCTTCATCCAGCAGGAGGCGGCCAGCGCCCGCGCCCGCCCGGACTCCGAGATGGGCAGCGTCTTCATGCAGAGCATCGGTGCCAATCAGTATGCCATGGACCTGAAACCGTCCCAGGTCAACGATCCGGCCTGGTACGCGGTAGTCGGCGACTGCGGCGCCCAGCAATTCATTTGGTCGCCGACATATGTCCAGTATCCGGACTGCTGCAGGCTCACGTGTGCCGGAAACGCGACCTCCTGCCCGTGGAGCACGAGCTGCACCCTCTACCCGCCATTCCAATACTTTGTGGGCAACGACTTGACGAAGATCAAGCAATTCACCCGTCATCTGGGAGGCTCGAACCTCGGCTTCATGGACGGTCACGCCAAATGGTTCGCGGCAGGGGAGATCGCGGCGAACTCGCCGTGGTGCGACCGGAACGGAAACTCCGGCGGGTGGGATCGTCCTTTGGCGCAATCCCTCCCCTGCCCGGCGATGAACTAGCATCGGAAGGCGAGAGTCGAGGAGTCGAAGAGTCCGCCCAGGCGGATCTGCGATCAGAAAGGCCCAAGGGCGACGCGGACTCTCGCGTCAATCGCCTCCGAAGGTTCAGCAGGCATGGAATCCGCCAGAGGCGGACAAGTTCGGCCGTCCTGAACGAGCATTCGCGGCGCTGGCTCCCGGGCAGTAAAGATGCACTGGAGCCAGCGCGCGTCGGAGGGCGCCGGGCGGTTGCGGCCCGGCCCCAATTCATACGGCCTGGCGAGCAAGAAAGGAGGCGGCCATGCCTCACCTTCCGGGAGTCATCGTGGTGCTGATGCTGCTGGCGGCGCCGGTCAGCGCTTGGGCCTATTACGTCGCGCCGAACGGTGACGACTCGGCGGACGGCTCGGCTCGGCATCCCTGGGCGACCATCCAGCATGCGGCGGACATGGTCAAACCCGGCGACACGGTGCACGTGGCGTCGGGCGAGTATCATCAGGCTTTGAACTCGAAGGCGAGCGGCACGCCCGAGGCGCGCATCCGTTTCGTATCGGACATCCGGTGGGGCGCAAAGATCAGGACCGTCGGAAGCAAGCTCATC
Source organism: Armatimonadota bacterium (assembly GCA_050010895.1). Lineage (GTDB taxonomy): Bacteria > Armatimonadota > Hebobacteria > Hebobacterales > Hebobacteraceae > JBEKKD01. Next base: position 342 of record JBEKKD010000079.1, on the reverse strand, counting down.
TGGGTCAACCACGGCGACTACGTCGATATCGAGGGTTTCGACATCTCGGGGGATGGGTGGTACGGAATCGCGAACCGGGCGTCCCACGTGCGCATCGTGGGTAATCGCATCCATGACATCCCGGCGCGGGATTCGGGGAGTAACGGGGGCGCGGCTATCGAGAACGCGAACTACAGCGGCCGAGATTCCGACATCATCGGAAACGTGGTGTACAACATCGGGAACCTGGAGAGCTCGGACCCGCGGGTCCACGGCATCTACATCGCGAACCTCGGCGGGCACATCGTCAACAACATCGCCTATCGGTGCCAGGCCTGGGGGATCTACTCCTGGCACGCCGCG
>JBEKKD010000078.1:0-12021 GCA_050010895.1 Armatimonadota bacterium | reverse complement strand
ACCAGATCGCCTCCGTTGACGAGGTACCCTCCTCGGTGCAAGCGATGAAGGGCGAGATCGCGTTCTTTGAGCTTCCCGTCTTCGACCTGACACGGCGCGGCGGGAAGGGGCCCGGTGACCTGCAGTTGGACGTCCAGGAGGGACCATTCTCCGGAACAGCCGGACAGAAGCTCTTCCGCGTCTACGGCACCATTGGGCGCCCTCTCCTCAACCTGGATGAAGCACTGTGCCTCCGCACCATGAGGGCGGAAATCGACGCCTTCGCCCTCCCGTGGCCCAAATCGCAGGACAGCATTAGGTCGCTCGAGCGCAGAACCAAGAGCACACCGCTCTACTTCAGCATCCTCACACGGATGCTCATGCCGGTCTTCGAGCGGGCCGTCTGGAGCCGCGAGAGACTCGCCGCCAACCTCGGCGATGCGCAGATCGCGCTCGCCCTCATCATCTACAAGTCCGCGCACGGCGCCTACCCCGACTCGCTCGCCACGCTCGAAGCGGCCGGCTTCAAGCTCCCCAAAGACCCCTTCGGCGGCCAGCCCTTCAAGTACCGCCGCGACGGCGTCGGCTTCATCGTCTACAGCATCGGCTCCGACATGAAAGACGACGGCGGCCTCCCGCCCGTCTGGGACACCACCGAGAAGCTCTCAGACGAGCAGCGCACATACCGCAACGAGCATTACGACCTCCCCTTCCGCCGGCCGCGGTAGGGGAGAACCACTTCCGTTCCCGCGACAGTAGCCCACCCCTGCGGCTGTTTCGCAGGGGTGGGGTCGTTCAACGTGCCCCCCATTGTCATCCCGAGCGACCCGTCCGTCAGCTGACGGAAAGGGGCGGGTTATGCGAGGGATCAAGACCTGAGGAGCCGACCGGAGGAGGCGACCCCCTCTGTCCCACCCGTTGCGTGGTGCTGCTCCGCCCGCCGCAGGCGGGCACCAGACTCATCTGCGCAATCTGCGTCCGAATCTGCGCAATCTGCGTCCGAATCTGCGTTCATCTGCGTTCCGCCGTCGCGCTTCCCTGTCCTTCCAACCCTCCCACCCACCGTCGCCACCCCGCCCCACATCGGGTACAATGCCGTTGCCATGCCAGCGATCCGCGTTGACCTGAAGATCACCGGAATGCACTGCGCGGCCTGCGCGCGCTCGGTCGAGCGCAGCCTGAAGCGCACCCCGGGCGTAGACCAGGCGGGCGTGAACTTCGCCACTGAAGAAGCCACCGTCATCTTCGACGACCAGGCGGTGCAGGTGGGCGACCTGATCGCCAGCGTCCAGAAGGCCGGCTACGGCGCGCTCCTGCCCACCGCAGGCAACGGCAGAGCGCGCCTTGCCGAGGATCAGGAGTATCGCGCGACCCGCAGCCGCCTGATGGTCGCGCTGGCAGCGACGGCATTCATCATGCTGGCGAGCCACCTGCACCCATTCCCGCCGCGTGTGACCGAATGGGTGCTGCTGGCGCTCGCGACCCCCGTGCAGTTCTGGGCCGGCTGGCAGTTCTACCGCGGCACGTGGATCGCGCTGCGCAACCGCTCCGCGGACATGAATACGCTCATCGCCGTCGGCACCTCCGCCGCGTACCTCTACAGCCTGGCCGTGACCGTCGCGCCGGGGATCCTGAACAGGGCCGGCGCGGCCCCCGCACTGTACTATGACACCAGTACAATGATCATCGCGCTCATTCTGCTGGGGCGCACGCTCGAGGCGCGCGCCAAGGGCCGCGCTTCTGAGGCCATCCGCCGCCTCGCCGGGCTTCAGGCGAAGACCGCGCGCGTGATGCGAGATGGCGAGGAGCAGGATGTCCCCATCGAGCAGGTTGCCGTCGGCGACATCGTGCTCGTCCGCCCTGGCGAGCGCATCGCCGTAGATGGGCACATCACCGAGGGCAGCTCCGCGCTCGATGAGAGCATGGTCACCGGCGAAAGCATGCCTGTGGAGAAAGCGCCGGGGGACCTCGTGATCGGCGGAACGGTGAACCGGACCGGCGCGTTCCGCTTTCGCGCCGCGAGCGTCGGCAGCGACACGGTGTTGGCGCGTATTATCAGATTAGTACGCGAGGCCCAGGGCTCGAAAGCGCCCATCCAGCGCCTCGCCGACCGCGTCGCGGGCGTCTTCGTCCCGATCGTCCTCGTCATCGCCGCCATCACCGCCGCAATGTGGCTCATCTACGGCCCGAATCCCACCTACGCGATCACGTCTGCTGTCGCCGTACTCATCATCGCCTGTCCCTGCGCCATGGGGCTGGCGACGCCCACCTCGCTGCTCGTGGGCACCGGCAAGGCCGCCGAACTGGGCATCCTCGTGCGCAGCGCGGCCGCGCTCGAAACCGCGGGCGGCATTCAGGCGGTGATTTTCGACAAGACCGGCACGCTCACGCGCGGCGAGCCGCAGGTGACCGACATCGCCGCCGCGCCGGATCTCAGCGAAGACGACGTGCTGCGCCTCGCCGCCTCTGTGGAGCAGAATTCCGAGCATCCCCTCGGCCAGGCGGTGGTGCGCGCTGCCCGCGAGCGCGGCATCGCACTGGCGGACGTGGATCAGTTCCAGGCCGTCCCCGGCCAGGGCGTGTGCGCTCGCCTGAACGGGCAGGCGGTCTGCGTGGGCACGCTGCGCCTGCTGGACAGCGCCTCGATCAGCGCCGCCGCGCTCGCCGACCGCGCCGCGGAGCTTGAAAACCAGGGGAAGACGGTGCTCTATGTGGGGGTCGATGGTCGCGCCGCCGGCCTCATCGCCCTCGCCGATACCGCCAGGCCCGACGCCGCGGCCGCCGTCTGGCGGCTCAAGGGCATGGGCATGCAGATCGTCATGATCACCGGCGACAACGCGCGCACCGCGCATGCCATCGCCGGCGCGGTCGGGATCGACGACGTTCGCGCCGAAGTGCTGCCCGAGCACAAGTCAGAGGCGGTGAGAGCGCTTCAGGCCAAGAGCACGCGGGTGGCGATGGTGGGCGATGGCGTCAACGATGCTCCCGCGCTGGCCCAAGCCGACCTGGGTGTCGCCATGGGGCGCGGCACCGATATCGCGATGGAGGCGGCTGATATCACGCTGGTGCGGGATGACCTGCTTCTGGCGCCTGAGGCGGTCCGCCTTGGCCGCGCCACAGTCACCAATATCCGCCAGAACCTGTTCTGGGCGTTCCTCTACAATATCATCGGCATCCCCGTCGCCGCGGGCGTGCTCTATCCCGTCTGGCACACGCTCCTGAACCCCGCCATCGCCGCCGCGGCGATGGCATTCTCCTCGATTTCCGTCGTCACCAACTCCCTGCACCTGCGCCGCTACCAGCCCCTCAGAGCCCCCTGAAACCCATCGCCCGGAGGACCGCTCGCTTCCTCCCAGGGAACATTCAACCCCCCGAATCCGTCTGCATAGGAGAGATACGTGGACCGGAGAGCCGACCGATAGCCTGCTCGTGAGGCGATTTCCTCGCACCCGTCAGGACTGGAACCCGCAGCCAACCTGGCGATAACAAAGCTGGCGACCTGTAGGAATCCCGGGGCTCAGGCCGTATACTATAGGCGGTGATACCGCGCGGAGCTGGCCTCGTTCCATACCTCACAAACGCTGCTGCAGGGAGAGGGATGTTGTGAGCAGATCGCAAGTTGAGGAACCGTTACTTCCCCCATGGGTCGGCCGATTCTTCATGCGTCTCGCGCCGATCGCCGGTGTCATCGTCGTCTATGTCCTGATGACGAACGTGTTCGGCGTCCGCGCGTCGATCACCACCCCCGTGATCGCTGTGCTGTGCGTCGCCTGCGTCATCTACTTCGGCGGGCGGCTCTACAAGCCGTTCTACGTCGATAAGAAAACCACCCGGTGCGCGGCGAAGGGCGCCCGCGAGCGCACGGGCTGCCGCCACTACATCCCGGGGGCGAAGATGGGCGGCGGCTGCGGCCGGTTCCAGGAAAACGGCCGCTGCCGATACGTCGCGAAGTAACAGCAGCCACTGCGGCCCTCACCCCGCCTGCTGCACCTCACTCGTGCAGAACGCGCAGCGCGTCGCCTTCACGGGGATCTTGCTCAGGCACTGTGGGCAGTCCCGCGTCGTCGCCGGCGCCGGCTGACGGAAGCGGTTCACCTGGCGCACCAGGATGAACACGGCGAATGCCACGATGACGAAGGTGATGATGGTGTTGGTAAACATCCCGTAGTTCAGCGTCACCGCGCCCACCGATTTCGCCAGGGCGGGCGTGGCGTATGGCCCCGCCACCCTCCCGTCTCTGAGCACCACGAACAGGTTGGTGAAGTCCACTTTTCCCAGCAGCAGCCCGATCGGCGGCATGATGACGTCGTCCACCAGGGACTTCACAATCGCGCCGAAGGCCACGCCGAGCACGAGGCCGACCGCAAGGTCGATCATATTCCCCCGAACGGCGAACTCCCGGAACTCTTTCAGCATCTGGCACCTCCACGCCTGAGATACAAGCGAGCCATCGCCGGGGGGATTCAGCGGGAGACGAAGAGCACCTTGCGCGGGGAGAGCGCACAGGTCTCTGGACAGTGCTCTCCCCTCGCAGGACTCCCTCTCCCTCCCTTCGAACGTCCACTGCTACTCCTGTGCTGCGGCCGGAATAAGACCTCTGGAGGTCGGCGATGCACTCTGAAGTGGACCAGCTTCACACCATCGGCTTGCTGGCGGCGCATGAGTCGGCGATCGCGGACCTGTATCGCGCCTATGCAGAGAAGTTGCCGGAGCGTCGGGAGTTTTTCGACCGCCTCGCCGCGGATGAAGTGACCCACGCCCGCCGGATAGCCGGTTTCGTCCAAGGGGTGAGAACCGGATCGGTTTCCATCGACCCCGGCCGGTTCAGCGAGGAGACTATTATCGCCTCCCTGGATCACGTGCGCAAGCAGGTCGAGCAGGGGAGGAAGACCAACGTCTCGCTTGTTGACGCGCTGTCGATTTCCGCCGATATTGAGAACGCCATGATCGAGAGGCGGTTTTTCGACGTCTTCGAGGGCGATTCTGGCGAACTCAAGCAGCTTCTCAGAGGTCTTGCCGCGGCTACCGAGGCGCACCGGGCGAGGCTGCTGCAGGCGCTGGAAAAGGAACGGCAGGCAGCGGGCTGAACCACCCGCTGCGAGTTGCGATGGTGTTCCGGGATCTGCAATCCCGAAACCGCTGGAACACCAGATCGCTGGGATGTGGTATTCCACTGTGGAATATCTGAGGGTAGGGCGAGGGCTCGAGGGAGAAGCCGCAGTGTCGGGACGGGGGCCCCGCCTGAGTCAGTGATATCACCAGAAGTCTATGAGCCGCGTCAAGTACGCAATCAGGGAAAGCGATCGCGCCAAGCACGTCCGACTCCGCATTTCCGTGTTCGACGCGAGTCTGACTGTCGTCATCCCCAAGGGGTTTGACCGCGGCTCCATTCCCGAGGTGATCGAGGAGAAGCAGTCCTGGATCGCGCGCACCAGGATGCGGATCGCCCAGGAGCGCGAGCAGACAGAGGCGCATCCTCCGGCCGCGCTGCCCGACCACATTCACCTGAGGGCGCTGGACCAGGACTGGCAGATCGAGTACGCGCCGGAGGCGCGTTCCAGCATCCTCGTGACCGAGAGGCGCGGCGACCACGCGCTCGCGCTGGCCGGCCCCGTCGACGACGCCGAGCTTTGCAAGCATACGCTGTGCGCCTGGATCGGCCGCAAGGCGCGGGCCGAACTCGTTCCGTGGCTGCGGTCGGTGAGCGAGGAGCACGGCCTGCCGGTCTCCGCTATCCAGGTGAGGGGTCAGCGCACCCGCTGGGGCAGTTGCTCGCAGCGCAACACCATCAGCATCAACGCCAAGCTGATCTTCCTGCCGCCGCACCTCGTGGAGCACGTGTTCGTCCACGAGCTGTGCCACATTATCCACCTCGACCACTCCCGACGATACTGGGCCCAGGTGCGAAAGCGAGTGCCGCATTACCGGGAGCTGGAGGCCGAACTGCGCACAGCCTGGCGTTATGTCCCGGTTTGGCTGAATGGTCACGGCCGCACGTCGTAGAGCGTTGTCGCCCACCGCGGGGCCATTGGGCCCGCCATTTTTCTCCCGAAGGAAGCCATCGTGAATAGACTTGCCTGTCTCGTGCTCGTCTGCGCTGTTCTGATCGGATTGGCATTCATGGGCACCGCGTTCTCTGCTCCCGCGCCGAGCCCCGAGGGGATCTGGCTGGGCACGATCAAGACGCCGGCCGGTGATCTGCGCATCGTCTTCCACGCCACGAAGAACCCGGACGGCTCGCTGAAAGCCACTGCGGACAGTCTCGACCAGGGCGCCGCCGGCTTGCAAGTGGATTCCTTCACTGTTGCCGACGGCATGCTGCGGATCGAGATGAAGATGGTCGGCGGCAGCTTCGAGGGCAAGCTCAGCGCCGATGGCAAGAAAGCGGAGGGGCAGTGGAAGCAGAATGGCGCCTCACTGCCGCTGACCCTGGAGCGCGTGGACAAGGTGCCCGAGCCCAACCGCCCGCAGTATCCCAGGAAACCGTATCCGTACAATGACGAGGAAGTCAGCTACGAGAACGCGGCCGCGGGCGCCACGTTCGCTGCCACCCTCACGTACCCCAAGTCCGCCGGGCCCTTCCCCGCGGTCGTGCTCATCACCGGCTCCGGTCCGCAGGACCGCGATGAGACCGTCTTCGGCCAGAAGCCGTTCCTGGTGCTCGCGGATTCCCTGACACGGCAAGGCATCGCCGTGCTCCGCGCGGATGACCGCGGTGTCGGCGGATCGACCGGCGACAGGAGTAAGGCTACCACCGAGGATTACGCCGGTGACGCCCTCGCCGGCGTCGCCTACCTCAAGACACGCAAGGAGATCGACCCCACACGCATCGGCCTCATCGGGCACAGTGAGGGCGCCGATATCGCGCCGATCGCCGCGACCCGCTCTGCTGATGTTGCGTTCATCGTGCTCCTGGCGCCCTCGGGGATGGACGGGGCGCAGATCATCCTCGCGCAGCAGGGCCTCATCCTGAAGGCGGAAGCGGCCCCCGACGACGTGGTCGCGAAGCAGGTCGCCGACACGGCGGAGTACCTGGATGTCGCCAGGCAGATCAAGGACGACGCTGCTGCCGAGAAGCGCATCTGGGAGATCACCGCAGCCAGGCTGGCTGGCATGACCGATGAGCAGAGGAAAGCGGCCGGTATCACCGATGCGTCCGCGGCGAGCGAAGTCGAGGCGATCGTGAAGCAGATGCTCAATCCCTGGTTCCGCTTCTTCATCACCTACGACCCGAGGCCGGCTCTGAGCCGGGTGAAAGTGCCCGTGCTTGCCCTCTGGGGCGAGAAGGACCTCCAGGTTCCGCCCAAGCAGAACCTCCCTCCGGTCGAGGGCGCGCTCAGGCTTGGCGGGAATCAGCACTACGTGGTGAAGGAGCTTCCGGGCTTGAACCACTTCTTCCAGACGGCAAAGACCGGATCGCCCTCGGAATACGCGCGGATCGAAGAGACCATGTCTCCCGTGGCGCTGAAGACCGTCGGCGACTGGATCGTGGAGCAGACCAGGGCGAAGGCGCCGTGACGCGGGGTATGGTTCTCGCGGGACGGCGGGATTGCCACACCAGCGGCTGTCCGTCAGCCGACGGACGGCCGCAGCCGGTGCACCTCGGCTCCAACCGGAGCCGAGGCGGCTCGCAATGACAGATATGCTCGCGATGACAGCGAACGATGCCTGACATCCCTGCCGGCGCGCTCTCGCTGATACTCTCGGTTGTCTCCACGTCGGCGTTCTCGCTGATCATGAAGTGGAGCCAGGAGAGAGGCTACGCCGTTCTCTCGGTCGGCGGGGTCAACTACATCGCCGCCGCGGTCGCGGCCGCGGTCATCGTTTCATCCGGCCGAATCGGCGATGTCTCCCCAGGCATGTGGGCGCTCGCCGCGAGCAGCGGGATCGGTTTCCTCGTCACCTACATACTGCTCGCCCAGGCACTGCGCCGCAGTGGGGTGACCATTCCGACCGCGGCGGTACAGATCGCGATGGTGCTGCCGATCCTCGCCGCGGTGGTTCTCTGGCACGAGCGCCTGCGCCCGGTGCAGGTGGCAGGCGTTCTGATCTCCGTCGCCGCCATCGCCCTGCTGGCGCCTCCGGGCAGGAAGGGCGGCGAACGCCTGCCGCGGTGGACGTACCTCATCGTGCCGGCGATCTTCCTCGCCTCCGGAGCGACGCGCGTCGCCCAGAAAGCGATCACCGAGGTGGCCCCGAGCGGACAGCAGCCGATGCTGGCGCTGATCTGGTTCGGCGCGGCCGCGGTTTCATCGGTCGGCATGATGAGCTTCACGGGATGGCCGACCTGCGCGGGCGAATGGCTTGCGGGGGTGTGCCTGGGGCTCGTGAACCTGGGAAGCCTGGTCTTTCTGCTGCGGGCGCTGACGCTGATCCCGGCGGTGATCGCATTCCCCGCCTACAGCTCGTTGAGCCTGATCCTGGTCAGCAGCGTCGCCTTCCTGCTCTGGGACGAGCGGCCGGGATGGCGAGGCGGGATGGGCATCCTGGCAGGTCTGCTCTCAGTGGCGCTGGTCAATCTGCACTGAGGCGGCGCGGCCACCAGCAGGGGCGACATGCTGCTGCCGCCCCTGGAACTGCAGAGCCCCTCGGTTTGGGGACTACGGACGTTCGCCCTTACTTCTTTGGGCGAAAGCCATTAGTACTGGATGCGCACCGCGTGGATGTTCCAGGCATCGATCTTGACGCAATGGCTGCCGCTCTCGTACTCGAAGGCGTGGTCCTTGCCGTCAACGATGGCCTTCACGGGGGTGCGATCCACATGGATGCGCACCTGGTCGGTATCGTAGAGGTCCAGCTTCACCTCCACAGCATCGTCCCCGAAGGTGAGCAGCGCGTTGCCGCTGCTGTTGGTCTCGAAGATCAGGGCGCCGTCGCGGGTGAGGCGCTGGCCGCCATGCAAGACCGCGCCCTGAACGCGGCCGTTCGAGGTGCGGACGAAACACGAGCGGCCCACCACTTCGACGCCATTGGCCGAGATCGACGGCGCGTCGAGGGCGAACAGCGCGAGATCGCGAGTTGCGCCGGACGCGACCTCCGCGCCAAGCACGTTCGGCTGGCGCACCGGGGTGACGGTCAGCGGCGGGGCCGCCGATGCTGCGCGGGGGGCGAGCACGGAGAGGAAGAAGGTGCGGCTCGCCTGATCGGCCGGTCGGAACGTGAGAGTCTTCACGACCTCGGCCGACTCGAAGGGCTTGGGAGTCTCAATGTCATCCAACTTCTTCTCACTGACTTCGAAGGCGAGCTTCTCGGGCGAGATGAGGGTGACATCCACGGCCGCGTCGTCCTGGGTAACCGTGAGCGTGTTGCCGCTGAACTTCGCGTCGCCGTAGGTGTGGAGCAACCAGTCGATCTTCGATGGCTCCGGTGTTTCGATGTCGTCGAGCATGACGAAGTAGTCCGGCGGGGCAGCAGCACCGGTGTGCCGCAGATACATCGTCTCGCGGACGAAGCTGGTGAGATTGTCTTTCTCGTAGGCGAGCGACGCATCACTGACGATGCGGGCGTACCAGGGCGAATCAACCAGACCGGCGACGATGCCGCGATGATCCGGGTCGTCCCGGCCACCGGCGACATTGACATGGCCCGCCTGCTCCTTGCCATGGACCATGACGGTGTTGTGAGCCTCGGTCAGGCAGCCCCAAATATTGTGCGGATAGAAGAGGTCGATCAGCAGCGGCTTTCCGTAGGCGTAGAGCACGAAGCTGTTGGTGTCGTGGTGGCTGTGATCCCACTCCTTGTGGCCGCCCTTGAGCCCGAAGAGGGTGGCCTTCGGATCCTCCCGGCTGCTGCGCAGGAAGACCCAGTCGAGGTCCCGGAAGAGCGTGTCGAGCGGGAGATCGGCGAGCGGCTTCGCCGCCACCGTCGGATCATACCAGAGGAACGACTGGCTGCCGCCGTGGCGGTGCCCGATCATCTGCTGGGCGACGAGCTGAGCATAGCCGTCGCGGTACTCCCGGGCGAGCCGGAAGAGGACCCCCGCGGGACTGCCGGAGCCCCTCTGGCAGTTCGAGAACGGGACGAAGTTGGCTCCCCCCGGCTCCAGCAAGGTGATGAACCACGTGGGGAGCTTGCGCAGACGGGGGATGGCGAAGAGATCGTCGCCCGTGACGCGGCGGAGGCCGTCGGCGAACATGATGCCGTTAGACCAGGCAAAGGCGCCGTAGGTCGCGCTCTCGCCCCAGCTTCCGTCCTTGTTGAGGGCGTTCATATAGTGCCAGATCTTGCGGTGACTGAGGCGAACCAGGTCTTCCGCCTCGGGCGCCTCACCCACCAGGGCGAGCGCGGCCGTCCCGACCTCGCCATAGATGACCGAGCCCCAGTTGCAGTGGTACCAGTGCGTCCACCAGTCGCCCTTCTCGGTGGCAGAGAGGACGGGCTTGATGCCGCGCTCGACGATCGCCCCGCGGACCTTGGCGCGCTGGGCATCCGTCATCGCGTCGTAGGCCCAATCATAGCCGAGCCCCATGGTGTTGACGGCGGCCGAGGTGTTGAGCATCTCCGCGTTCTTTCCGTCCCACCAGTCCTCGCCGGCGAGGGTCTCCAGGCGGCTGGCGGCGGCGGCGCCATAGGCCGGATTGCGGGTCATCGCATAGGCGAAGGCGAGCGTGTCGATGGGAGACAGCTCCTGGCCCATCCGCACCCAGGGTTGATCGCTGCGGGGCTCACCGGCGACATCGCTGCTCAGTATGGAGTCGGCGCGGTGGAGGATTCCGTCCCACATCTGCTTCGCCAGCGGATCGCTCGTCTTGGCCATTAGTGCCGGCACGTCGGCGGCCGAGAACATGACGTAGGGGTGTGCGCCTGGAGCCTTGAGCTCGGGGATGCGCGGGCGCGCGGCTGCCCCGATGCCGGCGGCCTTGACGGTGAATCGAGCATCCACCGGGGGCACGTCGAAGCGGACGACGCGCCGCCCGCCGGCGTCCTCGATACGCGCGGCGACCGCGCCACCCGCGGAATCGGTAACCGACGCGCTCTTGGCGCCGGCCGGCAGGTCCACTTCGAGCGTGAGCGGCTGGGTGAACAGGTTCGCGTCGGTGGCGCAGGTCAGGTCGACCGCCAGCGCGTCGTCCCCGTCGGGCCACGGCCACGCGGCGGCGCCGTCACGCTCCTCCTGGTACTCGTAGATGGGGGTCAGTCCGGCCTGCCAGAGCTCCGCGCGATGCGCGGCCACGGTCTCCAGCAGCTTGCGGAAGGTGGCGGGCGGGATGCGCAGGTGACCGGTTTCATCGATCTGGTGGAAATAGGGCTGGACCCACGCGCCAGCCGCGCTGGCCTGCTCCATGCGCCTGGTAAACGCCTCCAGACTGAACCAGGGGTGCCCCACGGTGCACGACATGAGGGCGTTCTCGGGGTGATCGGCGTTGCTGATGTCGATCAGGTGGTACTTGGCCCTAAAGAACTCGAAGGGCTTGCGCTGAAACCAGAGGGTGGAGCCGCCGGTTTCGAGCGTGAGCTGCTGGTGGCCCGGCTGAAGCCGGCGGAGCAGGTTGGCGGTCGCGCCGATCTGCTCGTCGGCGTCCGCGTCGGTCTTGGCGCCGCGGTGATTGAAGGTGTGGTCGGCGAGTTCGTGGCCATGCTGCAGGACCGCGCCCTCCCACACCGACTGGTACTTCTTGTAGCTGTCGTTCCCCGGATTGACGAGAAAGGTCCCGATCAGGCCGAGTTCGTCGAGGAGCGGCACGGCCACCTCGATGTGAGTGGGGTGAGAGTCATCGAAGCGCAGGCTGAGGGCAGCCTGCTTCCCGCCGAACCAGCGGCAGACTCTGGCGGGCGCATCCGCGGTGCGACTGTCAGCCATTCCAACCTCCGAGGCGAGACTGAGTGTAGTGACCAGCACGGCGAGCACAGCGCACCGCAGGACGAACGGCTGGCAACGGAACGCAGCAACGGCGGAACGCAGCGTAACTCGCATGAGAGCATCCTCAACGGGAATGTGTTTCTGCGTGATTCGGTGCTCGCAGGTGTCTCCCTTGTCGCGATCAGGGGATGGCGGGGATCGCCGTCGAGTGGAATTCCTCTGAATTCTCTTGACAGGCCGTC
>JBEKKD010000077.1:0-12093 GCA_050010895.1 Armatimonadota bacterium | reverse complement strand
GCGCAGCAGCATGGGAGCGGCGCGTGAGGCGACGGAGCGGCTGAACCAGAGCGCGTAGAGATCGAGCGGCCGGAGCAGCTCGTATACCACCGTTCCGGAGCGCACCATCGCCATGATATCGAGGTCCATGTAGTAGGTCAGCGTCATCACGAATGTCGCTTGCCCCAGCCAGATGTAGTCCACGACCTGGGGCAGCGTCATTGGCTGCGCGGCCGTTGTCGAGCGATAGAAAGCCTCGAAGATCATGACCCTGATGAGGCCCCAGAAGAGCTGGGTGCCGAATCCGGCCGCGGCGGCGGCGCGGTACTGCAGCAGCATCCTGAACCGCGCGCTGACTATCGCCCGGTATGACCGCATGCGGCTTCCTCGCGGTAGATGCGAGCAACCATCTCTTCGATGGGCGGGCTTTCCACAAAGAGGTCGCGAATGGCGTGACGCGAAGCGATCCGGCCGATCAGATCCGCTGCGGACACGCGGCCGGGATCGAATCTCAGATAGACGCGGCCGCCAGTTCGCTTGATGATGGGCGCGTCCGGGTCGGAAATCTCCCCATCCGGCTCCACCAGGTCCACGATCAGCCATCGCTCCGGCGTCACGCGCGACCGAAGCTCTTGGAGCGTCCCATCGGAGAGGATGCGCCCCTGGCTGATGACGATCACGCGGCTGCACAGCGCCTCGATGTCGTCCATATCGTGGGTCGTCAGCAGCGCCGTCACGCCCCGATCCTGGTTCATGCGTCGGATGAAGCCGCGCAGGGCGAGCTTCGATACTGCGTCGAGCCCGATAGTGGGCTCGTCCAAGTACACCAGGGACGGTGAGTGCAGGAGCGACGCAGTGAGATCGCAGCGCATCCGCTGCCCCAGGCTGAGCTGGCGGACGGGGACGTCGAGCAGTGGGGCGAGGTCCAGCATCTCGATCAGCTCGTCGCGCACGCGCACGTAGGAAGCGGTCGGGACGCGGTAGATCTCCCGCAGTAGATCGAACGACTCGATCATGGGCAGATCCCACCAGAGCTGGGTGCGCTGCCCGAAGACCGCGCCGATCTGGGCCACAGTGGCGACACGCTCGCGCCACGGCACGCGGCCGAGCACCTCACAGCGCCCGGAGTCCGGGACCAGAATGCCGGCCAGTATCTTCACTGTCGTGGACTTGCCGGCGCCGTTGGGGCCAATGTAGCCCACGAGCTCGCCGGGCTGGACAGAGAACGAGATGCCGTCAAGGGCATGGACGATACGCTGGCGACGCGCGAAAAGGCCGCGACAGGCCCCCCAGAGCCCTGGCTGGCGCTCGGCCACACGGAATGTCTTCTTCAGGTCCTCGACGACGATCTGAGGCATGGTGACCCCGACGCGGGCGCAGAAGCGCCCAGATGGGCATGGGAATGGCAACTGCCTGATGGCTAAAGAGCAGAGCGCGGCGACGCGCTGAGACGAAGTGGAGGCTCTGGAAGTGTGAGGACGGTACTATGCCAGAAGCTCGCCGCTGCGTCAAGCAGATATCGACACATGCTTACGCCACGCTGCCGATCCGGCGACGTCCCTCGTCGATGAGGCGCGAGATCTCGGCGCGGAGCGTACCGCGGTCCGTCTCCTGGGCGAGGGAGAGCACGCTCAACTCGTAGGCGCCGTTCGGCCCGCGGTGGGTGAAGCGCAGATCGAGGTCCGGATGGACGAGGGCCGTCGCCGCGAGCGTGTCCTCTATCCGACCCAGGGGCGCGCGGTCGATGTTGGTGAGCTGGAATTCGGCTTCGATCCTCGTCCCGACGCCGGGGGCGCCCGATATGTCGAGCCGTCCGCCGGCCTGCTCGGCTGCGCCGGACAGCAACGCAAGCCCCATGCCGACCGACCTGGTGGTCCTGGTGGTCGCGAACGGGTCGGCAGCCCTGTCAGCGATTTCAGGGGGCATTCCCGCACCGTCGTCCTGAACGCTCAGGCGCAAGCGATCGGCCGGAATGTCCTCGTCGATCACCACCACGACCGCGGTGGCGCCGGCGGCCACCGCGTTCTCGATCAGATCGAGCAGGTGGAGGGAGATCTCTTTCATACGGCGAGGCCGGTGCGAAAGCGGCCGGCGCAGAGGCAGGCACGCAGGTGCTCCACTGTTGCGCTTTCCGAATCGAACACGGTGTATCGGCTACCGACCTCGTTCAGCCGGTGGGCGTCACTGCTGGCGACGCGTCCGGCCACGAGCCCCCCCGGGCCGCACTCAAGCGCGTCCAGCGCAAGATCGGGTGGGACGAAGCCCAGTACGGCCAGCAGACCGTGCGCGCGCCGGTCGGCGTGCGCCGCCAGCACCAGCCCGCCGCGCTGGTGAGCGGCGTCAGCAACCTCAGATGCGGAAAGGTCGGTGGCCATGATGAGCGCGCGGCGCTCATGCGCCAGGAACGCGCCCGAGGCGTCCACCAGGAACTGCTCGCCGAAGAAGCGCGAGCCGCTGGCTGGCGGGAGCGACGGGAGGTGGGCGTAGACGAGAGCCTGCATGTCGAGCGCCTGCCGTGCCTCGTCGAACAGGCAGAGGAGATGGACGCTCTCCCTGGTCTCCACCTCCAGGCCGGGCTTCACGGTTATGCCGCTGTTTTCCGCAGCCTCGAGCGTTGCCACGCTATTGCCGGCAGAGTTGTGATCGGCAACGCCCACGAGATCGAGGCCGAGGTCGCGGCAGCGGGCGATCAGCAGCGGCGGGATCATCTCCGTGTCCGCGCACGCGCTCAGCACGGTGTGGACGTGAAGGTCGGACCGCCAGGAGGGCACTTACCTCACTCCTAGTTCGTAGAGCCTTCCGGCGAGAGTGAACGCAGTCTCCCGACTTGTCAGGATGGCAATCCCCTGTTCCTTCGCCTTATCGAGGGTGGCTTTCTCCGGTTCCTGGCCGCCTGCGACGATCACCGCGGTCAGGTCGAGCAATTCGGCGACGCCGACGATGTTGGGATGCACCTGGATGGTGATCCACACGTCCCCGGCGTGCGCATTCGCCATGGCGTAGGACAAGAGATCGGAGACACAGCCGCCGGCCACATCACGGCTGAGATGCTGCTCCCCGCTGCGGGCTGTGAGGTCGAGGGTCCGTGCAATCTCAGTTAGCTGCATGGTTCGGCTCCTCCGGGGCTCTCCCCCGGTCTGGGCAGGAACGTCATCTCGACTCTCGTCCCGATTCCGACCTGGGTGCTCACCTGAAATCGGTCCGCGCAGCGCTGCATATTGGCGAACCCGAGGCCCGCCCCGAAACCCATCGTGCGCGCCTTCTCGGATGCAGTCGAATATCCGAGCGTCAATGCAAGCCCGATATCGGCAATCCCAGGTCCGCGATCATTCGCCACCACGTCCACGCGTTCCCCTTCCATGACGATCACGACCTCCCCGGAGATGGCGTGAATGCAGATGTTCATCTCGGCCTCATAGGTAGCGATGGCCACGCGGCGGGCGAATTCCGCCGGGGCCTTCTGCTCGCCCAGGCGCCGCTTGACGTCAGAGGCCGCGCGCCCGGCGAGGTAGTACGCCCCGCCGAGCACTGGATAGCTGTGGGAGAAGCTTCTCAGCGTCACGGCGCGCTCCAGCTCAAGCGCATTCGGCCTGCAGGCGACGCGTGCTGCCTATGACACCCGGCAGCCCGAGAACGTAGAGCCGGCCGCAGCAGTCGTAGAGCGAATGAGGGGAGACCAGCAGCGGCATGCCAAGGGATTCCGCCAGCTCGATCGCCCGCTCGTCAGGCCTCTTCCCCCTCACGAACACGATGGCCGCAATATCCATGAGGTGTGCCGTTCTCACCACCGAAGGCTGCGTGAGGCCGGTCAGCAGGAGCATGCCGGGCTTGCCGAAGAACAGCAGATCGCTGATGATGTCACAACCACCCGCGCTCGGGACCTCTCGCTCAAGGCCGTCGCGCCCCGCTAGAACGTCGGCCTCCAGCAATGCCACGATATCGCTGATTTTCACCTGACCTGCTCCACAGCATCTGTGAAAAGTGTCACAAGCTTGTGAAAAACCTCACAATACTTCTACCATCTTCTCGCCCACGCGTCAACTCAGCGCCCCCAAAAGCAGTATCAGAGCTCCTCCCAGCGCAACTGAGAGCTGGCAGTCTGGCTCTGATGCAGCCCGCAGCCGGGTCCTGTTAGAGACTCTAAGGGCTATTCCTCGCAATTGACCCAACATTCTCATGAAAACTGAACTCTTCCCCTAACGGGTGTGAACCCGGGACCTGGGCTGCCAGAGCGGCGCTGTCCTTCGCTGCGCTCAGGATGACACAGGAGCGGAATCCCACCGATCCAGAAGAGGGGTCACGCCCCTTCAGACTGCGTGAGCCGGAGCCGGTGGTCTGACCTCCCGCGCAAGCAGGAAATCCCTGTCTGAGCTTCACAGACGCCCGTTCGTGGGGCTTTCGGGCGTCTGTGAAGCTTTTGTGAATGGCGCGCAACATTCGGCCTGTCTCGGCTGAGAATAGGGGTGAGAAAGGCCGGCGTCCATCCGGCATCCATGGAGTTCGGTACGGGAGGCATCTCACGAATGGGGTCCTCCTCTGGAAAGAACTCCTGATGGGCGTGGGCACGCTTCTTCGGCTCTGAGTTTCCGCGTTGCGATCCGTGTTTCGCGTCGAGGCCCGTCCGGGCGACGCATTGCATTCAAGGGAACTGGCAGCATGAACCGTCGGAGATCTCGGTGCGGCTTCACCTTGGTGGAGTGTCTTGTCACCATCCTTCTGCTTGGGGTGGGGGTGGTTGGCGTGGCCAGCATGTTCGTGTACGCGAACATGTCCGAGCGGAAGGCCGCCTACGCCGACCTTGCCCGCGATGTCGCCGAGCAGACGCTCGAGAACGTCCGCGCCCAGGGCTACGGCGTCTTCACCCAGCCCTCCGGGACCACAACCGTGCCGACGCCGGGGCTTCCTCGATCGACCTGCGTCATGGCCTGGCAGCCCTACCCTGACGCCGCGTCGGAGCAGGGCCTCAAGCTCGTCGCGCTCAACCTGACGTGGAACTGGGCGGGACCCTCCAGCGGCCGCTACCAGCTGGTCACTCTGGTGTCGAAGCCGGAGGAAGAGTAGAGGGATGCGAACGTTATCATCTCGGCGTCGCGATAGGGCCGTCGTTCTCTCCGAGCTGATCCTGACAGTCTTCATCAGCGGGCTCATCTTCACCGTGCTTCCCGGGTTCTACTTCACGTATATCAGGATCTGGAGCAGGGAGAGCAGCCGGGTCGAGAGCATAGCCACGGCCACCATGATGATACATCGGATGACGAAGGAAGCACGCAACGCCCGGAGCCTTTCCGTCTCGTCCGATGGGAAAGCGCTCACCATCACTCTCCCCATGCAGCAGTATGACTCGACGGCAGGGCGCCTCGTGAATGAAGTTGACAGCAGCGGGGACCTGGCCGACGGGGATCGAGTCCGGTATTACGTTGCAACGAACCCCAGCGGCGCCGGCGAAGCGCTATTCCGCCGCGTGGACCGGCAGGACGGCACATCGACGACGCCTCAGGTCATCGCTGCGGGCATATTCCCCGAACTCAACCCGCTGGTGAGCGGGAGCAACACGGTTCAGCCGGTTTTCGCTTACGACTCGAATCTCAGAACCGTCACCATCACGGCGACAGCAGCAGAGACGCATGAGTCGGTTGGCAGTTTCGCTCCGACGGGCGGCGGTCCGCAGTGCTCCCGCGATCACGGCTCTCTGACGCGAGTGGCTACGGCAAGCCACCCGGAGGGCGAGATCAGATGTAGTCTGTGCGGTGCCCAGGTTCAGCCGAACGCTGAGATAGTGACGCACCAGATCCAGCTTCTGGCGCGGAATAGCTAGCGCCAGTGAGTGTTGGCCGGACGGAGACCACGGATGAGGATCAAGCGCGCTCTGCGCAAGCGAACTGAGCGGGGGGCAGTCCTGCTCCTGGCAGCAGTGATACTGACGGTTCTGCTCTTCTTGGGCGCCTCCCTGATCGAGCGCGCACAGAGCAGCGTTTCCCGGGCGGACGCTGAGGATGTCTCCGCGCGGTCGTTCCACCTCGCCGAGGCCGGCCTCCACAAGGCTGTCTGGGAGCTGAATCAGGCCAACGGGTGGTTCACCTACTCCGGCGAGAGTCCTATCGCCCTCGGCGGGGGACACTTCAGGGTTGACATCAGCCCGGATCCGGTTGCAAGGAGCGTATTCACGGACCAGCTCACCGTTGTGTCAACGGGCTATCTGCCCGGGCCTGACGGAGCGCCGCGTCTGCCGGTGACGGTTCGTGCCATCGTCCAACGAGACCCGAAGTACTTCGCGTATGCGGTTTTCGGCAATGACAAGGTCACGATCGGCAACGGACTGGTGACAGTACTGGCCGACAGCTACATCTCCACCAGCGGCAACTATGGCGGAGGGAACGTCCGAGCCAATGCTGACATCGGTACAAACTCCACAGCCGCGAGCGCGATCGAGATCCTGCCCATGGGCGAAGTGCATGGGAACGTCGTCGTCGGCGCCGGGACCACGACTCCATCGGGGTGCGTCAGCAACGAAGGGCTGATCACAGGGACCGTCTCGTCAGCCCTGACGCCGAACCTGCTGCCGTCGGTCACGCGCGTCCCGCCTGGCGCGATCCAGCTCGGCGATGTGTATCTCGACAGCAACCAGCAGCTTGTGCTGAACGATGGCGTCTACCACATGACGGACCTCGACATACTCGGCAATGCGAAGATTGTGTGCAACGGGAAGGTCGTGGTCTATATCGACGAATCCGGCGACGGGGGCTCGCCTGATATCCGCATCGGAGGCAACGGCATCGTCAACACCTCCGGCCTGCCGTCGAATCTGATACTGTACTGCCTTAACGATGTCGTCAATATTGCTATCAGCGGCAGCGCCGCCTTCTATGGGGGGATCTATGCTCCTCAGGCCACGATCTCGCTGAACTCGGGGGCGGTGTACGGTTCTCTGGTTGGCCGTGAGGTGGATATGAACGACGCCGCCTCGAGCATTCACTACGACGAAGTGCTGCGCGACCAGTCGAATTCGAGAGCCAGCATCATCTCCTGGCAGGAGCTGTAGAGGCTGCCGTCTGTTCTGCCGATTCGCGCCTCTGAAGACGCCGCCTGACGATCGGGCGGTGTCCTGCCGCGTCTCTTCGCTCCGCGTGTTCCCGCAGCACACTGCGCTTCCCCCAGGCCGACGTGGTATACTCCGTAGCCGAGTGCCGCATAGCTTGTGTAGGAGCGGCCGATAGCATTGCGTGGGAGGATAAGAGATGAAGAGGGCTGTTCTCGTCTTGCTTCTGCTCGCAGCCGCGACCAGAGCGTTCGCTGCCGGAGATCAAGCGTATGTGGCGATACTGGCGGATACGCAGGTGCAGAAGATGGCCGGGATGCCGGCGATGGCCGACCTGCCGCCAGGGCTGGATCTCTCCAAGATCCCCGGGCTGGCCGGGATGCTCACCGGGGCGGCGCAGAGGAAGCTGGAGGTGAGGCTCTGGTCTCCGGGGATTGCGCCGGCCAATGCGTTCGCCTATGTCACTCCCCCGGACGGCCTGCAGCAGGGGAAGAAACTCGATCTCGAGCTCTACCGGCCGAAGGGAGAGACGGATACGGCAGGGGGAGCGGGCGCCTTCAACCCCGATGCGGTGAAGGATTTCACGATCAAGATCTACTGGGGCTCTTCGGATACGGTGCGGCCCGGACAGCCGAAGGTGATTAGGTGGGAGGGACTGACGGCGGAGCAGAAGTCGGCGATGAAAAAGCAGTCGAGCTCGGCGAATGCCCGCGGGTCGTACTTCTACAAGCCGGACTGGACAACCGGATACTGGCCGACGTCGAAGCAGCTCGGCAAGGTCGCCGATACCGCGTCGCTGGTCGGTGACTACGCGGTCACGACGAGCTATGCCGGGAATGTCGCCATCGCGGCGCCGCCGAATGTCGATTTCCTCGCTCCCATCGACCTGATGACTCCGAAGTTCGACAAGCCGGTGCCGCTCGACTCCGTCATACCGCTTTCGTGGCGCCTGATCCCCAATGCGCTTGGCCTGCACGCGATGATCATAGGGATGGAAGGCCGCAACACCCTCATCCTGTGGACCTCGTCGGAGGCCTACAGGGAGGACCTGATGGGGATCGATTGGGGATTCCTGGAGATGGCGAAGGTGCGCGAGTTGGTGGACGCGACTGTGATGATGAAGGGCGATCGCACCAGCGCTACCGTTCCTGTCGGGATCTTCAAGAACTGCGATATGGCCATGCTGACCATGGTCGGGTACGGGCCGGGCGCGGCGCTCGACTCGGGCCAGCCGCTGCCTAGAATCCAGACGAAGACGAGCCTGATGGCCACGCTCGGCGGAAAAGCCATGGGCGGAATGGGCAATCCCGGGGCCAATGCCGGTGACGTGGGGGACGCCGGGCTGTAGCACGCCTTCACTTGCACGTAACTCTCGCACGGGAGCCCGTCCGGGCTCCCGTGTTGCTTTCAGAGAGTCCCGTACTCCGCCGCAGTAGCCCAGACGGTAAGGATGTTGAGGGCGAGCGTGGCCACTGCGAGCAGCGCGATACCCACCCTGGCCCATCGGCCCTCGCCGAACAGGGCGCTCAGACCTCGTGCCGCAACGAGGCCCAGCAGCGGCAGCGCGCAGACCAGGTACCGGCCGCCGCTGGTGCCCATCCGCCAGTCTACGGTCAGAATGTTGCGGATGAGGCCCAGCAGGACAACCAGCGCAAGCAGCAGCCATGACGCCAGAATCACACCCTCGTACGGCGGCAAGGTCACCCTCTTGCGCCTCAGCAGCAGGAGCAGCAGTCCGCCTGCCGACAGAACGACGACAGCGAGCAAGAAGCGTGAGATCAGCGCCAGATCTATGTGGCGCTGCACGACGTCGGCAGGGAGGAAAGTGAACAGGAATATCCGCTCGGGCAGGGCTTGCACGAGCATGCTTCGCTGGTCCGGGGGAAGCCCCAGCATCGGATACAGGTAGGGGTAGACGAGCGGAGAGCCGTAAATCAGCCACTTGCGTACCAACCACCAGACAGAGAGCGCTGCGGCGATGCCGATCACCTCGCACATGCTCGTGATGCGCTTTGGCCAGGAGGCGGCCCCCGGCGCGACGGCCAGCACCAGCACCGACACGGGGACGAGCGCGACCGCGGTTTCTTTGACGTTCATGGCGAGGCCAAGCGCCAGGCCGAGAAGGAGGATGTCCCGTGTGCTCGATCCGTGCCGGATGATGCGTGCCCAGAGGAGGGCGGCGGCAGAGAAGGCGACCGTGAGCAGCGAATCATTGTTGATGACGCCGCTGACGTAGGTGAACATGGGCGTGAACGCTACCAGGGCCAGTCCGCCCAGCCACAGATGCGGCCGCCCCGGGAATGCGGCGCGCGCGGTCGCCCACATCAGCGCCAGGGCGAGCGCCCCGAAGACCACCGACAGCAGGCGCACCGGCCGCACCGCGCCGGGGACATCGAAGCGCTGCTGCGCGCCGGTCTGGTCGATAAACGCGACGGTCTGCGGGGGGAGATGGGCGAAGGCGCTCCACACGATCGCGGCTGCGGCATAGTAGAGCGGCGGCTGGTGGCTCTCGTGCGTTCTCGCCGCGCCGGGGAGGTACGCGTTCTCTTCCTCTCCGTGAGTGAGCGCGGGGAAGCGGCGGTCCAGTGCCAGCGACTCGACATAGATGATGTGTCCCGGCTCGTCGGGGCCCCATTGGAGGCGAGTAGCGAACGACTGAAGGGTGGCCAGCGCGGCGTAGATCGCCAAGATGGCGATCAAGCCAGCCCAGGCGAGCCGATGTGCGCCGGGGGAGGTGTCGGTCACGGGTGAGTCGTTCGTGCCGGCGCGGCTTCTCTCCTCTCAGCCCGAAGGAGGCTGGACTGAGAGTTCGGCGCTCGGAGCGCTTCCCGTCTTTGGAGGGCTGTTCAGCGTTACAGGGAACAGTAGTAGCGTGCCACTCATCCACGTCTTCGACCTGGGCAATGTGCTGGTGCGCTTTGATGGGAAGGTGTTCCTGCGCAAGATGACGGCCGCGTGCAGGGATGGAGCGCCGGTGGCAGAGACAGTGAACCGGCACGTCGAGGCGCTTGGGATCGAGATCGGGGGGGATTTCGGGGCGCTGCATCCACTACTCGTGCGGGATCTCGGTCTGACGATGGCGCCTGCGGAGTTCCGGCTGGCCTGGAATGACATCTTCGAGCCGATTCCAGGAATGCAGGAGGTGGCTGCGGAGACGCCGCGGCCGCGCTGCATGCTGTCCACGACGAATGAGCCCCACGCGGCGTGGCTGCGGCAGCGGTTCCCGCAATTGTTCGCGCTCTTCGACTACTGCTTTCTCTCGAACGAGGTGGGGCTGAAGAAGCCGGATATCGCCCTATTCCGGCACGTGGAGTCGGTGACCGGCGCGCCGTCCGAGCGCCATCTGTTCATCGACGACCTCCCGCACAATGTCGCCGGGGCGCGGGCCGCGGGGTGGCAGGCGTTCCAGTTCCGAGGGGTCGAGGACTGCCGACGCCAACTTTCCGAGGTAGATACTAGGAATAATTGCTAAGCTGACACAGATTTGCCCAGAATGTCACCAGGATTTTGCTTGACCCGTCCTGGGGGCCGTGGGTATACTTCCTGTTGAATGCGGGGATAGCTCAGTTGGTAGAGCGCTAGCCTTCCAAGCTGGATGTCGCGGGTTCGAATCCCGTTCCCCGCTCCATGATGGTTAGGCTGAGTGGAAGAGGGTAGCGTGGCCCTGCAGGAGGGCACGACCCTCCGCACGTCTGAAGGAGGCTGGTGATTCATGGGAGCAGGTGAGAAGAAGGTAGCGATCGCATTGGTTGTTGTGCTGGCGGCACTGGTGGCGGCGTATGTGCTCCTGCCCGACCTGGGGCGGCAGCCGAATGACATGGCTGGGATGATGCCTCCGGGCATGGCCCAAGCTGCAGGTGGCCCGGCGCAGGCGGCAGGTAACGGTGCGGCGCAGCCTGCCAGCGCGAAGGGTGGCGCGGGAGGCGCGGCGTGTGCGACTGGCGGCGGCGGCCAGGCCGTGAAGACGCAGGAATTCGGCAAGGCGGGCGCGAAGGTGGAGATCATCGCGCTGCTGCCGATCACGCACGGATGCCACACGAACACGGAAGCCGAGCTGAAGCGCATTCAGCAGAAGCATCCCAGCGACATTCATCTGGTGGTCGCCGATCTGTTCGGGCCCGACGCGCCGAAGTACCAGAAGAAGGTCGGCGGCGGGCAGCGCACGCTGGTCTCGATCAACGGCAAGACCCAGTTCGATCTGAACGGGAAGAAAGTGATGTTCGAGCGGCAGGAAGGCATGAGCTACGTGCCGGCCGATCTCGAGCCCGTGATCGAGCAGCAGTTGAAGTCGAAGTCAGCATAGCTTGAACGAATAGGTGGAGAGCCGCAGGTGAGCGTCATCGCTCACCTGTGAGCGCGCGCCCGTAGCTCAGTGGATAGAGCGGCTGCCTTCTAAGCAGCGGGCCGCAGGTTCGAATCCTGCCGGGCGTACCAGCAGCTACGATTCACGGACGTTCGCCTAATGAAGTACCATTGGGCGAACGTCTTCTTTCAGGTATTCGCTGGTCTCTTGCAAGTGCTGCGGCCGACGCCGCGGGCGAGGAGGCGAATGGTGACTGGACTGTCGTCGCGGGAGCGGCTGATGATGGCGATCAACCACGTTGAGGCCGATCGCGTGCCGTTTCTGTTCAACCTGTTCGACCTTCCACAGGAGGCGCTCCCTGCGAACCTGCGGCACTCCGACCAGGTCGAGCGCGCCGAACGCTTCGTCGCCGCCGGTCTCGACGACACGTTGAGCATATCGGCGCCCTGGGGGGTCAGCCCCGAGGTGAAGACGCAGGTCTGGAAAGAGCAGCCCGCGGGAGAGCCCTATCCGCTGATTTACAAGGTGTACGAGACGCCGAAAGGCGACCTCACGCAGGTGGTCAAGCAGACCGCGGATTGGCCCGGTGGCGATGATGTCGGCATCTTCTCGGACCACAACGTCCCACGCTCCGTCCGCTTCCTGATCGAGTCGGAGGAGGATCTCGAGAAGCTCCCGTACATTCTCGGCGCGCCTTCGGCGGATGAGATGACGTGGTTCCGCGCCCATGCGCGTGAGATGAAGGCACACGCAGACAGGATCGGCGTGGCGCTGC
>JBEKKD010000076.1:0-12130 GCA_050010895.1 Armatimonadota bacterium | reverse complement strand
TCGAGCGCAGTGACGCCGGGTAGTCCATGTGAGCCAGCACGGCGTAGAGGTCCTTTTCCAGGTAGGCAACAGCCTTGGGATAAGGGGTCTGCCAGAGGGATCTCCGGTGACGGAAGGCGATGAGCGCCTCCCGCCGGGTGGGAGCTGGGTAGATGGCTGCCCCCGCGGAATGCTTTCATGCGAAAGGCCCTGACGCTCGGCAGGAGCCTTCTCCGCCTCTCCGTGGAAGGCAGACGCATTCTGCGAGCGTCAGTAGGATGCGCGCCACGCTGCTCCGGCCGAAGCGCACGAACCCCAGCTTGCGCATCTCGCCGGCGATCTTGCCGTAGCCCATCCGCCGGTTCTCCCGGGCGATGCGCAGCACCCACTGCTCCGCGTGCCTGCTCGCTGCGCAACATCAGCCCAAACATCAGATACTGCGGAGAGAACAGCATCAGCATCACATGCCAGAACATGGCCGGGAGGGAGGCCGCAGCCCCGGCCAGGAATCAACCCTCAGGTTGATCAGAAACCGAGGTGCCTGGCTTCCTGGCGGCATCAGACTGGTCTTGGTACTACGGCCTGCGTCGCCGCTGTCTCCTGCCGCCGCGCCCCGGCAAGAGGTGGCCACCGCGGGCGCGGCAAAAGCACGTTTGCCCGGGCGACTGCCGGGGCCGCCCAACCTTACACTGCGGTTGGGGCATAATCGTCACAACTCTACATTGACAGTCGCTCATAGCTGTGATGCCGGAGAAGGGCATAGGTATCAGTGGGGCCGTTCCCAGGAAAGGTGAGATCGTGATCATCGATTCGCATGTGCACCTAAAGCATGGTGGTACAGGGCAGGAGTTTACCGCGGAGCAGATCGTCAGGTACATGGACGCGGTCGGGATGGCCCGCTCGGTGGTCTTCGCGATGTCCACTACCACGCAGCACTCCCTGGAGATGGCGGAAGAGGCCGTGGCCCGGTTCCCCGATCGGCTTGTCCCCTATGCCTATGCGCTGCCTCATTACGAGCGGCCGGTCCTCCGGGAGCTGGAGCAGGCGGTCTCGGAGAAGGGCTTCCGCGGCATCAAGATGCATATTGGGGAGTGCTCCCTTGCCCCCTACATCGTCGACCCGGTGTTCGACCTCGCCGGCCGACTGGGCGTGCCCTGCCTGATCGATTTCAGCGGCCACGTCGGGCTGGCCGAATCCTTAGCGAAGCGGTTCCCGAACACGAAGCTCATCATTGCTCACTTCGGCCGGTACCTGTGTACCGATATCCAACTCCTCACCCGTGTCATCGAGCTGGCGGAAGCGTGCCCGAATGTCTATATCGAGATCAGCGGAGTCGTGCTGCTGGCCAAGATCACCGAGGCCGTGCAGCGCATCGGTGCCGAACGCGTGATCTGGGGCACGGATGGCCCAAATGAGTGCCCCGATCCCGCCGCGTTCGACAAGTCATTGGCATACTTCGTCGCCGCGGAGATTGCCAAGGTGAAGGCCATTCACCTGGACCCTGCGGATGAGCGGATGGTTCTCGGCGGCAGCATCGCCGAATTGCTGGGGATCTAACCCGGGGCGTTGTGCAGCCGCCTGTTGCTGGGTCTCCGACGTGAAGCATAGCAGACACAGCGGCGGGTGCTACAGGAGGCAACGGGGATTCCAGCCTAGCGACCGGGCCGTCATGGTCGCAGGTTCGAATCGAGGTCGCATAGAGGCGCTTGCTTGGCGAGTAAGGACCCCGCTACCAACCTGCGACCTTGGGGCATTTCGGGACTCATTTCGCCTTCGCGTCGCCCATCCGCCAGGCCCTCGAAACCGTCCCCAGGAGCTTCTGAGGCATCCTGAAGGCGGTTTCGACGATCCAGCGCCGGGTGCGCGTCTTCTTTTCCACTACGAATCCTGCCCCCGCTACCACGCTATTCATAATAGGCTCCGGAATCCGATAGGTCCACTCGACCTCAAGGCGTTCCGGAGCCAGTTTCATGTCACCCACCCAGGATCGTACGATCCGCTTCCGCTCAGCCGCATTGCCCTGGCAGAGCGTCTTGCCGAGTTGCTGGCAGTATTCCAGGGCTGCCGCCGCGTCGATCTGGGGCGGCTGACCCCCAGGGGCCGCCTCTTGCTGGAGCTTGTCTCGTTCCTGCAGCAGTTCGGGAAGCCGCGTGTTCGCCCAGGCCGCGTCAGCTAGACCCTCCTCGATGGCACGCCGTACATTTCCGATCTTGCGCTCCACATCGGCCAGGCTCCTGGTCGCGTTCGGATCGCGGCCCGTGGACTGCTCCCAGAGCTGGCGAAGCTCCTGATTCACCCCCCGGGTCAGCCCTTTCGCGTCCGTGCAGACTCCCAGGAGGTCGCGGATGCCGGTGATCACCAGTGCCTCTGCCTCTTCCGCGGGGACGTACACCCCCGGCCCACATCCCATGCCCTTGCGATACGGCTGGCTGCCGCAGACGTAGTAGACGCCCCCGCTGGTGCGCAGGCCGATCATGTTGGCGCCGCAGCGCTCGCACTTGAACAGCCCTCCGCTGAGCAGGTAAGGCGAGCTCTGGCTGCGGTGAGTTCCCGCGTCGAATCCCCGCCTCCTCGCGCTGCTTCGCACCGCGGCGATCGCCTGTGCTTGCTCTTCGGTGATCAGGGCGGGATGGGCGTTCTCGACGATCACCCACTCCGATGTGGGCCGGAGGCTGCCGTTCTTGCGGTGCACGTTCCACACCGCGTGCCCGCAGCACTGGAGCAGCATGTGGGGTTGGAGGAGTGCATACCAGGTCGAGACTCCCCAGTACTTGCCGCGCCGCGCCGGGATGCCGCTCTCGTTGCAGAAGGTCATCAGCTCGTCGAGCGAAGCCCCCTTTCCCGCCAGCTCCACCAAGCAGTGCCGCGCCCATTCGTGAAGAGGTCGGCCGGCAACCACGGTGTCATCCAGCACCCAGATGCTCTTGATGATGGGCCGGCCCCGCCTCTCTTCGCCACGGGCCAGTTGCTGTGATCTGTACCCGAACAGTGGCTGCCCGCCATTCTTGTAGCACCACCCGGTCTCCGGGTCGCGCGTCTGAACGTTCGCTCGGCAGCCCTTGCGGGTATGGAAGGCGACCTCCCGGCTGTAGGCCTCGTTCTTGGCGAAGGTGATCGCCTCCATGTAGACCCCGGCCACCGTCTCCGGGTCGGTCTCGGGGTCGTTGAGCGAGATCACGCGGATGCCTTGCTGCCGCAGCTCGCGCACCAACGTCCTGGCCCTGAGACTGTCCCGGGAGAGCCTGGAGTAGTCATGCACCACGATGGCGCCGATATCGGGGTCGGCTCGGGCGATGGCCAGCATCCTCTGGAACTCGACGCGCTTCGAGTCATCCTGGAAGGCGCTGGCCGTCTCCTGGTGCTCGGCCGCGATCCTGTACCCGTGCTGATCTTCCTTTGCCCGGATCTCGCGGAGCTGCTCCGGGATGGAGAGCCCACGCGCCTCCTGCATGTCGGTGCTGACGCGGGCCCAGGCGATGGCATTCACCACAGCAGGGCCAGCGACTACGGCTCTCCGTTCGTCGCCGAGCAGCGACTCCAGGAGACGGGCTGGCGCGCTCATTTCTGCACCTCCTCCGGCACCTCTACCTTGGCCAACGCCTTCTCCACCATCTCCAGCAGAATCGTCTGCTGGCTGCGGCGCTGCTTGTAGGAGAGCCAGCGCAGCTTCTCGTGAACTTCATCCGAAACCACCAGGGTCAGCTTGGGCATGGCTGTCACCTCTGGCAACAGTATACCATAGTCATGTATCTACGTCAATCCGTCTTTCCGTGCTGACGGCGAGTTGGGCACGGCACGGAGGCTGCGCGCCGGCCCAGCACGCACACACGCAATCCAGACGGCCTCCTCCCCTTCCAGAAACTGCCCAAACTGACCAATCCGACCAGACAGCCATCCAGAGGGCACTGAGGGCATTCGGAGGGCAACCGCTGTGGTCGGGTTCGCGATGCGGCCGGGAGGGAAACTGACCAGCAGGGCGACCTCTACGGAGCCAGTGCTGTCCAGCCGCGCTGACGCCGTCACCCGAGCGGGATGCGAAATAAGCGAACTATGCGAAGGAAGTCTTCACTGAGGAACATGGTGAAGGGAATGTCGCTGTCATCGAACCTTCTCTACATCGGACGGCTGCCGGAGTGAGCGGCGGGGAGCATTCCTCAGGAAACGGCGCATCGAAACACCCGCTTCCGACGGGCGTTCAGAGCGGTGAAGTCGCGCGTCACTTCCTAGGTGGGAACATCTCGTCCTGCTGTCGCCTCAGCGACCACAGAGCAGAGTCGGCCGGAGCCAGAACCATGCGGCGGGTCAGGATGGTACTCTTGGGCCAGTCGGTGGCCAACCGGTTTCCCTCGAGCATGAAGAATGGTAGGGGACTATCGTCGGCCACTGGAGCCGCGGAGATCAGCGTCGGCCGCAGGTCAATATCGGCGCCCGACTTGCCGGGGCTGCTGATGACCTCCCCCGCCCTGAAGTCTTGGTTTGCCGTGACCGCGATATCCGCCACCGGCAGGAGGGTGGAGGCCCCGGTCGGTACTCGGAGCAATCCTGCACAGAGTATGGAGACAGCCGTCTCGGCGCCGCACAGGTGATGTGCCCGGTAGATCAGCATGGCGGAGCCCCTCCGGTTGGTCGCGAGTCCCTTTGCGATCATCATCTCGCGAGACCGTCTGTCGGGATTGGACACGACGACGAAGATCCCGCCGTCAACACTGGGCACCCCCTCGGTTCGCAACACCGTCGCCATCTCCACAGCCCCTCGCGTGCGCAAGATTCCTCCGTCTTCTTCCGGGCATAGGATCTCGGGCAACTCCTCGAGGCGCGCCAGAGGGAGGTGCGTGCCCGGTGTGTCCGGCGCCAGCCCGGTCCCGTTTGCCGTGACCGCCATATGAGCGAGCGAGTCGCCGTTCTGCTCGAACGCCTTCCAGTCCGCGGTCAGGCTCCGGCGCGCCTCCGCGTAGCGCCGTATCTGACCCTCCGGGATGCGGTCCAGAGCCCATCGCAACTCGGAGGGCACTGCCAAGGAGTCCCCACCCCAAGGGATGGCAAGTGCGCCCTCCTTCGGGGAGTACTGGAGCTCGTGCAGATGTCCACCACAGAGCACCTCGAACCCCAGGGCTCGCGCCCAGGAAACCATTCCCATGACCAGACCGGGCTGGTCACCATCATCGGTCGTGAACACCACACCGGCGCGGTCGGCCAGATGTTTGAGCATGGGACCGATGACTGAGTCCGCCTCCTTGTCAACGAACACCACGTGCTTGCCGTGGCGGATGGCCTCATACGCGTACCTCGCGCCGGCCTCGGGCACGCCGGTGGCTGTGACGATCACGTGCAGCGGGAGGTCCATGAGGATCATCGCATCCTCGGCGACCAGCCACTTCCCGGTCTCTACAGCCCGGAGCGCGGCCCTCGAGCTGTCGCAGACGGCGATGTCATCATCTTCTACCCCGATAGAGAGGAAGGCCGAGCGGGCTGCCTCCACGTTCTTGTCTGCCACCACCCGCAGTTCCAGCCGCGGGATCAGTGAGGCCTGAGTGACGATCGGTGTGCCGAAGTTCCCACTTCCGATGAGTGCTGCGCGGACGACCTCCGGCTCTCTCACGCGGTCGAACATCTGCTGGTAGATCACGACAGGTCGCCTCCCTGGTTCACGTGCGGTTTGTCCCGGCGGCCGACTCAGTCGTCGGCAATACGCGGCGCTCTCGGTATTCATGTGGCAACGGCGCTCGCTGCTCCCTCGCGATATCCCGAGCGTCCGCGAGCATCTGCAGCGCCACCCGGACGCCCCGTCATCGTTCCGGGCCTACTCCTGCGTTCTCCTGAGCGCGCGCAGCACGTGGGCGTTGATGACGGCGGTGGTTTCCTCCGGGAGCGGGCCGCAATGGCCCATGCCCGGGATCTCTTGGTAATCGACGCGCAGGCCGCGGGCGCGCATGGCCTGAACCAGGCGATCCGAGTGCGCCGCTTTCTTCACGGCGGGATCCGCGTCTCCATGTACGATCAGGTAGTCGATATCCGGCAGGTGATCGGCTTGGTGTAGCGGTGAGTGCTCGACCAAGAGCGCGTGCATATCGCCGCCGTACGCGCCGAACGCATGATACATCGTGCGCGGGAGGTCCGGGCGTTCTGTGAAATGGTAAGGGAGATCGCAGACCGGGCAGTTCGCAAAGCAGGCCGCCAGCGGATGGGCGCTGTAGCGGGCATAGAGCAGGGCGCTCCCGCCTCCCATGGAGCCGCCCGTCAGGAGGAGGGGGATACGCTGGGGATTAAGTCGGTACTCGTGGTACACCTCGCCGATGAGCGCATCCACCATGGCGCGCGCCTCCCGGTTCATCCAGGACCAGGGACCGTAGTAGGGATACACGAGCAGTGCCCCCGCGGCCGCCCACGGCTCTTCCGCGGGCGTCGGCTCCTGCTTCATCTCTGTGGCGCCCAGCCCGTGGAACACGACGACCACGCCGTTGGTTTCGCCCTTGACCTGCTCATCGCCGATCCAGGCCACCTCTTTCGGACGGAAGTTCACCATGACTTGCTCCTTGGGCATCTGTGCATCCGGGCGTCCTTCTGCCTGGACGTCCCCTATGCAACAAGAGCCGGCCCAGTCTGTCAGCTCGTCACTATGCTGCAGGCACCGGGCAATCGATGGCAACTGGCACGGCGCTCGTACCCGCGCCATCGGTCAGCCCCTGCGCTCCGGTTTCGTCAGCGGGTACTTGCCCATATTGGTCACCCCTGCCCCTTCTCCAGGTGAGCCCGGCGCCAGCCGGTAGTCGCGTTTCGCCGCGTCCACGAAGCGCGGTTCGGCAGCCACCGAGTGCGACTCCAGGCTCAGCTCCTTCTGGTAATCAGGGAAGTGCGCCATATCGTAGGAGGTGTCTCTGAGCAGGATCATCTTACCGGCCGACTGCAACCAGAGGTTGTGGTCGATATCCAGCTTCGCGAGCTGGGCCGGCTCGTAATCCGGTGCGTAGAACGCGTTGTCGGTAGCGCCGGCGAAGATGTTGTTGCGGATGACGATCCCCTCCGCCGGCGCGGAGCTGTAGTAGAAGCAAAGGTGGCGGCCGCCCGGATCAGGGCGCTGGCGATGGCCCCAGCCAGAGCCGGCGTTGACGCAGGTGTTGTGTTCGAAGCGGATGTTCTTGGTGCGGGAGCTGTCGGCGGGGCGGTTCCAGTACTCGAACGAGTACTCGCTGTTCCAGATGACGTTGTTCCGGTAGGTGATACTGTCCTGGAGCACCCCGGGGCCATTGTTCTGGTTGGTGAGGGCCGCGTCGTAGATCTCCCACAGGCGGCAGCGCTCCACCAGGTTGTCGTGGGCGCCGCCCCAGAACTCAATGCCGTTGCCGTACCGGACCGGCCGGCCGTCGAGATCCATGAGTCCACCGCCAATGAACGAGATGTCGCAGTCACGCACGGTGATGTGATGCGTGTCGCCTCCGCCGATGCCGTGGGCGCCGCCGTAGCGGAGGTCGAGGTTCTCATATACCACGTAGCTCGCGCCCGACTCGTCGATGATGTGGCGGGTCAGGGCACACTCGATGGAACGATGATGCGTGGCAGGATTGCCTGCGGAGTACATCTCGACCACCTGCCGCTCCTCGTCGTACCGGAACTCGTCCTGGTGCTGCGGGCCGGTCCTGTGCCACTGCCAGATCTTGGTTCCGCAGGTTGCACCGTCGAAGATGAGATTGCCGACGTCCTCCGGGAGAGCGCCCATGGACTCCGTAGGGACGGACTCGACGAAGCTGAGGCTGTCCACCCAGAGAGTGGCCCCCGCGGGAAGCTGTCCGCCCAGGAAGAAGGTGAGTCGTGCGTCAGCTGCGGTCACCCCGGCCTCGTACAGCTGGCAAAAGGTCTGCCACTTCGTCCCAACCGTGACTAGCCTGCGGGCCGGCGCCGAGGTGTATGCCGTCCAGGGCGGGGTCGCCTTCATCAGCTCCGGCAGGCGCGCACGGAACGATTCACTGGCGTGAGCGCGGAAGAGCAGGCGGTAGGTCTTCCCTGCCTCAATGCCAAAGGGCATGAGATAGAGCTGGATGTGGTTGCTGCCGCTACCGGAGCCGGTGCAGTCAACCCGGAAGCTGACCGGGCCGACGTCAGCCACGGCCCCAGTGGCCGCGCCGCCGCCCTCAGTGTAAAGCTGCCATGGGAGAGCCGTCAGCGTCGGCGCGGGCAGCGCGGCGAGCACCTGAGTGATGGCCGACTCCCCTGTGGCCCAGATGTTCCCTCCTTCGTTGTGCCAGTCGGCGGCCCGGCTCTTGTCCACGGAGCCGAGCAGCACGGGCTTCGGGCCCCTGCCGTACGCGCCGTAGAGAACGGGACCGGCCGGGCTGCCGCTCTGCGGGCGTAGCTGGCCGCGCCAGCGGTCGCCGCGGCGAAAGAGCACACGGTCGCCGGGGCGGAACGGTCCGACGTTCACGCGGGCGAGCGTCCGCCAGGGAGTCCGAGGGGAGGTCCCGGCGTTGGTGTCGGAGCCGGCGACCGAGACGTAGTAGGTGGCGGCCTGAGACGGCACGGCCGCCAGCAGCAAGGTCGCGCCCACAAGCAAGAGAGCGGGGTAAGGAAGGTGCCAGCCCATCACGAAACGCCTCCCTGCGCGTAGAACAGTCGGTGCCTGGCTTCCCCTCCAGCGTTCAATCTCCCTGTCAGGTGGGTCAGGCGCGGGGCACTGGCCGTACCGCCACCACAGACTCGTTTCAACTTAGGCATCCCCTATGTTCCAGGAACCGGCCCAATAGGCCCAACCGGCCCAATGGGTTCCAGGACGCCCCAGGACGGCTTCTGCTGATGGCGGGCGTGGGCCGCTTCGCGGATGGGGCGGGGGAATCCGCCCACAAAACCGGCCCATGAGCGCCGGTGTGACGGGAGCGCCGCGAACGCGGTACTGGTCTGCGGGGTATCACTGCAGCTCGCCGCCACGGCCTCAGCGAATACCCACTAGCCAGACGATTGCCACCAGAATCCAGGCCCCGGCGGCGATCCAGGAGGCCGCCCGTAGGTCTCGCCACTCTGCGACCCTGAGTACCCGCAAGAATAGAATCGCCAGGGGAATCAGGACGGTCAGGGCCATTGCGTCGCAGATGCAGGTGCGAAGGATCGTCATGACTCCGCCTTCTCCAGAGCCCGCCCGGGTGTGAATCCGAGTGGTCTGCCATATGGTTGCGGGTACCTGTGGATGATACCACTGGGGCCGCTCTGCAGGTAGCCGGACCACGTGCCACCCGAAGCCTACCCAACGCGATACGAACTGACGTTTGATTCGGAGTAGACGAGTCACTTCCTTGGTGGTATAATCTCAACGTAGTCGAAGACAATAAGGCCCGTGGCCCCCTCGTAGTGGGGTGGGGAAGAGCCGACGACGCGTAGCCGGCGTCTGAGTCGAGATAGGGACTGATCCTCCCGAGTCTGGACCCAGGGGCCGGCTTGTCTTTGGCCGAGGAGAAAGGGAACCATGGACCAGTGGCCAGCACGCGCCATGACCGGAATCGTCACCGAACTCCGGCGGATCGCGGACCTCCGCCCCCATCCCCGAAACTACCGCCGCCACCCCGAGCGCCAACTCACCTTGCTGCGGGAATCCCTCCGCATCCACGGCCAGCAGAAGCCCGTCGTCATCACCCCCGATGGCACCATCCTCGCCGGCCACGGCCTGGTGGAGGCGGCGAAGCTGGAGGGCTGGACGGAGATCGCCTGCCACGTCTACGACGGCCCCTACCCGAAGGCATTTCTCGCCATCGACAATCGCGCTTCTGATCTCGCCGAGGATGACGAAACGGCGCTCGCGGAACTCCTTCGCGATCTGGACGCGCAGGAGCAGCTTCACGCCACCGGCTGGGGCGAAGACGACCTGAACGAGTTGTTGCTCCGCCTGGACGCGGAAGAGAAGCGGGGCAAAGACGAAACCTTCGATGCCGACCAGGCAATGGCGGAGGCGGAGCAGCAGTCAGGCCCCACCCGCGTCCAGCCCGGCGACATCTGGTGTTGTGGGCGCCATCGCGTCATGTGTGCTGACAGCACCGACCCGGCGAACTGGACCCGCCTCATGGCCGGCGAAGTGGCCCACGCCATCATCACCGATCCACCCTACGCCATTAACTATCTCGGCGGAAGAGCGGCGCAGGAAGAGCGCATCGGCGCCAAGCGCCGGGGGGCCGAGGGACAGGAAGGCGATGCCTATTGGGACGACCTCACCGACAGCGAGTACCGGACGCTGCTCACCGGCAGCCTATCGCTCGCCCACCAGCACTCCGACGACAAGGCGCCACTTTACCTGTGGTTCGCGAGTTCCCACCTGCGCGATGTGCTGGACTGCATGGCCGAGTGCGGCTGGCAGGAGCGGAACCTCCTCGTGTGGGTGAAGAACAACGGCGCGGGCGCGCTCTTCGCCCAGTATAAGCACTGGTACGAGCCAGTCTTCTACGCGCACAAGCGCGGTCAGGCCCCTCGCTGGCACGGGCCGACCAATGAGCGCACGGTGTGGAAGCACGACAAGCCCCTCGCCAATGATCTTCACCCCACCATGAAGCCGCTGGCGCTGATCGAGCGCAGCATCGCCAATGCTACCGAGCCAGGGATGCTGGTGGTCGATCCGTTCATGGGCTCCGGGACCGCGATCATCGCCGCCCAGCGTACGGCCCGGGTCGCCTATGGCTTCGAACTCGATCCCCGCTACTGCGATAACATACTGGCGCGCTGGGAGAAGTTCACGGGCGAGGAGGCGGTGAAGGTCGATGGCTGAGGATTCCCCCAAGCAGCCCAGGGAGCGCTATCCCTGGGAACGGCAGCCAGAGGAGCCCGGGAAGCAGTACAAGCGGTTCCTGGTTTACCGCAACATGGACCGGAAGATCCGCTCCGTGCGCGCCGCCGCTGAAGTCAACAAACTATCAAAAAGGGGTCAATTCGGCGCGTGGCAATATTGGACGCAGATCGCCCACACGTGGCACTGGTTCGACCGCGCCAGGGCTTACGACCAGCACCGGGACGAGATGGCCGACAGGCACGCCCGGGAGCGCATGGCCGAGCTGGCCATCATCGAGGGGGACGCCCAGGTCGCCTCGCGGCAGCGACAAGCTGATGAGGGCCGGGAGTTCGTCAAACACTCGGCGCGCTTGAGTCGGCGGCTTCAACGGTTGCTCGAACAGCCGGGAGCCATCGAAGAGTTGCGGTTGAAGCGGAGCAAGGCAGTGATCGTTCGCGAGACGGTCGATGAGGAAGGCCGGCCCATCGTGCAGCGCACCGAGCTGGAACAGAAGTCCATCATGGAGTTCATCCCGGCCATGGTGGCATTGGCGCTCGACCAACCGACCGAGGTGGTGCAGAATATCGGAGATGCTGTGGAAGGGATACTACGTGCTGCGTTCGAGGTGATCAGGGCGGAACTTCCTCCCGAGCGATGGGAAGCAGCGACGCAAAGGATCCTGGATGCTTGCCGGGACCTCGACACTCCAAAGAGCAAGTGACCTTGCCAGCGGGATGCTGACCGGCCCCTCCGGCGTTCAGCTTATCAGGCCCAAGGCTCCTCACCTTGGCCAGCAGGAGTTCCTGAACTCGAACCACAAGCGGCGCCTGATCGTGGCCCACCGCCGCTGGGGCAAGGATTGGGTGTGCTGCATGGAGATCATCGCCCGCTGCCAGGAGTGGGCGAAGCAGCTCTGGTGCCAGCAGCCCTCACCCCCTATCAGCTGGGCAATGTGCTACTCTCGGAGCTCGGATAATGGCACCCAATCTCCAGGCGCTCGCCGGTATCGCCAGGCCTTCCAACCATCCGAGGCCTTCTTCGTCACCGCTTGAGCGGCGCTCGACGGCGAGGCGAACACCTGGCCCTGGTAGCCGATCGTGCCATTGGCACGGACCCGGGCTCTATGCAGTCTGCCCTTGAAGCTGAACCTGATGGGGAATCCCTTGCCGTCGGTGACATATGGCGCGAGTGTTGGCCTGCGACCTTCTCGGGGCGGCGCCTCTCGCTTCTTTCCTGTCTGGAGCTTGACGTTCCCAGGGGTGGTTCCAGGGAACAGCTTCCGCAGCTCCCTGCGCTGACACTCGCTGATCTGCCGGCGGAGGCCCGGGCCCAGATTCTCGGAGCGGATGAATTGCGGCTTTGCCCGATTGCCGCGAGGACGGCCGATCCTCACCAGCAGACACTCTATTTCCCGAA